>JACPDY010000022.1 GCA_016183775.1 Bacteroidota bacterium | reverse complement strand
TATCGAAAACACCGTAAAAATAGAGAATGCCTATACAAGATCGGTCATCATACAAAATAAAAAAGCTGAGCCCAAACAAAAAAATTATTCTCTTCCCTGATCAAGTGTCACCTGCCGCGCTTTGTTTCTTACGATTTCTGCGAATGGCCTATTATATATTTTACTTTCAAGCCATGAAATGATATCAAAGTATTCAAATACCTCCTTCTCCTTTTTATTAAGGGATAGAAGCTCAATTCTAAGAGTAATGAAAGCTTCTTTAAACTCTTTCGTTGTTTTTAACTTAGGAAGTTTCTTACGAAGAAAATCCAGTATGTACGATTCCAACTTAAATACGCGCTGTCTTTTTAAAAGATAATAGGCAGTGGATCTTATATAATAATGAAGATTCAACTCATTCTGCAGTTCGAAAAGAACTAGAAGTCGGACTATTCTGGAAAATGCTTGTATGTCCTTTCGTATTTCTTGTTCAGGATGATTTATGATTTTATTTAATATGATTAATGACTGCCTGTACTCACCAGCACCAAAATGTATACATGCACAGCAATACCAAACCGTAAAATTAAAAGAAGTCCCTAAAACAGCTTCGTTTAGTTCATACTTTTCGCTTATAAATTTGAATGTACGAACGCCTTCATCGAATTTTCCGGTAAGTAATTGAATCATCAACTCTTGTATGATTGATTTTAGAAATAATATTTTTAGGCTACCTGATTTGTTGATAAGTTTACTTGCCTCCGCCTCTTTTATTTTTTGCAAGTACATTAAGGCCTCAGGAAACTTCCTCATTTCTAATAGTAAAATTATAATGTTATTTAGGCCGGAGATGTAATTGTACATATCCATTATATCAGTGGGGAGTGTTTTGTATAACGAGAGAAACTTCACCAGAAAAAAGAGAGATTTTTTGGGATTCCCGGTATAACGGAAGCATACTGATGCGGAGGTATAATAGAATATTTTTTGTGCTCTGTCAAGTTGGTCGGCATCAATTTCAGTGATTTGCTTTTTTATTCTGGATAAAATTCTTTTTTCGTTTTCATGTTTCAGTACGGTGCCATAGACTCGCTGCAACCCCAACATCTTATTATGGAGGTTTTCAAGTTCGACAAACTGCTTGTATTTATCGATCCATAAGCACGTTTCGTCAAAAAGAATTTTATTTTTTTGGTCAAAATCTGCTTGCTGTTGATCAAAATTAATAATTCGCCTTTCCCATCTTGTCAGTTCTAAAAAGTAAGGGTACTTACCGTGTTCCGCCGCTATATTTTTTGCCTTTTTGATAAGTTTGAGCGCATGAGATAACAGCTGCTTTTCAACAAGTATTTCTACCCGGCGAATATGCTCACCCAATATGGCTTCGATAGTGATGTTTGAATGAAACTCGGCTAAACTTTTGAGTATTAAATTAAATAACCTGCTTTTTTCCGTCGACAGGTTCTTTCCCATCCGCTTGCCATGAAATATCTTTTTTATAGCAGTCTCATCATACTCCTTTTGTCTGCAAATAGCGTCAAAAAGAATCAGGTAAGTATTTTGTTTACCTATAACATGCCTGTTGGCGAAGAGCCTGAAGTACCGCTTTTCATTTTTGTTTAATGATTTTACTAATTGAAACAGTTCGGGAGAAGGGGTCATGGACTATTCGTAATCTATCCAAGTATATAAAACATATCATCAAAAAACAAATGAATTCCCGTTTTTTTGAAGCTTTGGACAATTGAACATATATTAAAATAGGTAAGCAGCGCATGATGTGATTTCCTAATATTGTACTGCAACCAATTTAGAAACCGGATATTATGAAGACGAAAGCAATAGCTGTCACTCGTTTGCCTGGATCGGTTATTTTCCTGGTTCTAATGTGTTTATCACAGTTCATTAATTCGCAAAATACTCAAGGACGTTGGATAGAAGTTAAAGGAAAAAGAATAACTGATAATCCAATTATTGGAGATGCGACACTATCCTTGCCAGCTGAATATAGGCTTTATGATTTAAACATTGAAGAGTTAAAAAATGAGTTGCATAGTGGAAGGAGAGTACTTATATCCTTTGAAGATGATTATCGTTGGGAAGTAGATGTTGAACGATTTGATATAAGAACAGAAAATTATATTTTGAATTCTTTGGTGGCCAAATCGAGATATACGCGCTCCTTAGAAACTCCGGACCCTCCGGAAACATATAGGAGTAAAGGGTCAAACTAAGAAGTTGTTTAAAATGGGAGGGTTATATTGAAACGTCAAATATTTTTCATGACATCGGGTGAGAATTTTATTCTCGCGTTTTCAAACCTCCGCACTTTCAGCGCAGAGTGGTTAATCCAATTTTGCACAAGCGCGATCTTAATTATTTTTGGAAGCACTTATTTTCGCGCGCAAAATCCCCAAGCCCTTCCGCTGGCAACCGCCAACTCGCTCCGCGGCTCGGGCATGAGCTTTACCCCTAACAAAGGACAAATAGCCGACATGAACGGCAAGCCCTGCCCCGATGTATTGTATAAGGGTGAAACACCCGGAGCCGACATATACCTTCGCAAAACAGGTATAAGCTACGTGCTAAGCGACATGAACCAAGTGATGCACGAAATTGAGGAAGAAGTGGAGGAAAAAGAGCACAACGGACAACTGCAACAACATGAAGTGGAAAAGCTGAAACAGGAGCTTGAAATGCAAGCGCAAATACAAATACACCGGTTAGACGTGGATTTTGTTAACATAAATCAACTAACGGAAATAGAAATGTATGAGCAGGTTGAAGGATATACAAATTACTACTACGGTCATTGTCCGCAGGGAATTACCAATGTTTATTCGTATAATACAGTAACACAAAAAAACATTTACAAAGGCATTGATGTAAAGTATTTTGGGAACAAACAAAACGGCCTTGAATACGACTTTGTGGTACACCCTCATGCCGATCCATCCCAGATAAAACTAAGCTACAAAGGTGCCGAAAGCATACACATAGATGAGTCAGGCCGGCTGATCATAAAAACGGAACTGAACACGATAACCGAATACATGCCCAAAGTATACCAGAATATAAATGGGAAAATTGTGGATATAAAAGCGGAGTATAAGTTAAATAAGAGAAATGAAACATCAGGTTTCAGAACAAACATCAACCACACTCACGTTTCAGTTATTAAATCATGTAATTACGAAGTGACTTTCAGGCTCGAAACATATGATCACAATTTCCCATTGATTATTGATCCCTGGGCAACCTATTACGGAGGGAATATATCGGAGTACGTTGAGGGCATCACCACCGACGATACCGGAAATGTGTTGATTTCAGGACGTTCAAATGATGTAGCGTTTCCGGTTGGTCCTGGCTCAGTAGCACAAACAACTTTTGGAGGACTTTGGGATACATTCACAGTTAAGTTTAATGCTGCTGGTGGCAGACTTTGGGCCACCTTCTACGGAGGTGATAAAAACGATGGCTCCAGCTCTGTCGCTACTGATAATGCCGGCAATGTGCTGATTGCCGGATATACACAGGGCGGGTCGTTTCCGTTAGGGGCTACTGGAGCAAATATAGTTCAACAATTGCTTTTTGGAGGAGCTATGGACGCTTTTGTTGTCAAATTGACTCCCGCTGGATCAAGATTTTTTGCCACCTTTTACGGAGGTGACAAAAGTGAAAATGCCACATCTATCCAAACGGATAATTCCGGCAATATTCTGATTGCAGGGGAAACATATGGTGGAAGTTTTCCGATAGCTTCTGTGGGGGCAAACGTAGTGCAGCAAGCTGTTTTTGGGGGAGCTTTGGATGGTTTCGTTGTAAAATTTAGTCCCGCTGGATCAAGGCTTTGGGCTACTTTTTTTGGTGGAAATAAAGTTGAAAGTGATGTTATTCTTGATGTTGACAAGTCAGATAATGTGTTGATTACAGGGGATACATATGGTGGAAGTTTTCCGGCGGGTGCATTTGGAACAAATATAGTGCAACAAGCGTCTTTTGGAGGAGGAATGACTGATCTTTTTGTTGCAAAATTTAGCCCAATCGGATCAAGACTTTGGGCTACTTTTTTCGGGGGAAGCGGATCCGATTTTAGCCATGGAATAATTACTGATAATGATGGCAATGTGGCGATTATTGGGAATCCCGGCGTATCGTTCCCTGTTGGAGCAGTAGCATCCAATATTGTACAGCAGGCTATTCCGACAGGAGGAGATGTCTTCGTTGCAAAGTTTAGTCCTATAGGGGCAAGACTTTGGGCAACTTATTGTGGAGGAGGAGCAAATTTTCAATATGGGAGTATTGCTTGCGACGCTGATAATTATATTTATGCACTTTTTGAAGGCGAAGATGTAGCTTCGGGTACCCTTATTGACGCTTGCTCGTGGCAACCTGTTTTTAACGGAGGTTCCGCTATAAACACTAACGGCCCTAGTCGTCCGGTGGAAGACCAAACAATAGTGAAATATAGCCCCATTGGGGAAAAACTTTGTGCTACTTATGTGGGAGGAACCGGGGAAGATGAACTCGAAACTTCTCATGGGATGATAGCTATTTTTGATAACTCACTATACATAGCCGGAATGACCGATGGAAGCTACCCGGTAACAGCCGGGGTTGCACAAACCATTTATGGCGGAGGTGCCTGGGATGCCTTTGTGGTTCAGCTCTGCATTAACATCTGTGAGGGAAAAACACTTGGAGTTGATTTTGTTGGCACGGGTAATTGTCCTTTAACATTAACTCCATCCATTGCCTCATCATGCGATACTGCAGGTTATAAATACCAATGGATATTTCAAGGCGGTATTCCAGTTTCATCAACTGAAATAAATCCTGTTGTAAGCTATAACAGTCCAGGTACTTACAGCGTTAAATTGGTGCTAACTACGCTCTGCAAAAAAGACAGCATAACAAAACAATTTACAGTAAGTGCCCCCTGCAGCAATTGCAACTTAAGCACTCTATTCACTAAAGGCACTGCCAACTGCGTAAATTGCGGCTGCAAAGAATGGCTCATGGTAACCGGCAAAGATGGTACTGAACCTTACAGCTACCAATGGCCCGACGGGTATAACAAACGATACAGGAACGGGCTTTGCCCGGGAGCATACAATGTAAAAGTTACTGATAAAAACGGGTGCAGTGTAAACCTTAACTTAACCTCACCCTGATAAACCGCATCAATGAAAACAACAACATGGCAACTATAAAAAAACAAAACCTAATTAAAACAAAACCTATGGAAACTCTATCTAATTCAATGATTCACAAATTTAAATTTGTCGTTTTATTATTCGTCTCTGCGTGTTTATACTCTTATGCTACTTTGCCCGCAGGAATAAGTGCAAATGCCTTTTACAAAAAAGGATATTTGGACGTGAGTTTATACGATGTACACAATACAGATATCACTATAGCTACCGCTGCAATTCAAACGGCAGTAAGTGATGCACAAGCAAACAAGCTTGTTTGTTACTTCCCATCCGGCAATTACATCATTAACAGCACCATTGAAGGCTTAATGCCAATGACATGGAATACGAATGTGAATGACTACACTACTGATAGAAGAGAGCCCGTTTATATTGTTGGAGCTAATCCGCGTCCAACGATTACTTTAAAAGCGAATTCAAGTGGTTTCAACGATCCTGCAAATCCCAAACCAATGTTTTTAATTAGCGCTTATTCTAAATCCGATAATATATATCGATCGAATATTGCGTTTAATTTGGTGTTCAGAAACATTGACTTAGATTTGAATGGCAGCACAAACACAGGGGCGGTTGGACTTGATTTCGTAGGAGCACAGGGATCAACCATTGAAGATGTTAAAGTTACAGCAACTAATGCTTACTCAGGGTTTTTAGGTGCTCCTGGCCAGGGAGGAGGAACATACAATGTGGAGGTGATTGGGGGACAGCATGCATGGGATCTTTATGATGATGAATCGAGGTTTGTTACATTGGTTGGTATAACCTGTACTGATCAGACTGCCGAAATAATCAGAATTAATCCCTCGCAAAGAACTCAACGCCCAATACTAATAACCGGCTTCAGTTTTAAAAAAGCAAACACCGACCCGGTTATCACATCATGGCCAACAGCTGGTGGTATTAGTCTTGTCGATGGAATTATTGAATATACCGGATCAACCGCATCATACGCACTTCCTGTTCCGGCAAATAATCTGTACATCAAAAATGTGTATTTTAAAAAATGTAATTTCATTGTTTCCGGCAGTACAGGATCAGCATTAATTCCGATTAATTGGACCCAGGTTTTAGATTATCGGTATACCGGTACAAATGGAGCCTGCCTGATTGACGGACAAACCATAGGAGCCAATACCTACCACCTGGCGAAAACAGATAATGTGCCCCAACCGGTAGCTGCCACAATCACCGGTAAGCACATTGTCTGGGATTCATCTGATTTTATATCAATTGAGAATGCAAATGATCCCGATTTTATTGATGTTGTAAATGATGTTGCAAAGATGGCTGCTTTTGGTGGAGTTATTAAAGCTAATGATGCTTCCGACGATTATCAGAAATTACAAGATGTGATAAACTCTTACAATAAAGTTTTTCTACCTAAAGGAACATACTACATTAGCCAACCCCTTGTTTTAGGAAGCAATACCCAATTGTTAGGTGCAGGGAAAACCTACACTGTAATTAGACCTGTTACCAGTTCTTGGAATTCTCCAACAAACAAAACAATGATTACTACAGTTGCCGATGCAGGTGCTACAACAAGTATGTCGTTTCTTATGCTCGAAACAGACCCCGATATATACCAGGATATGAGTCGTATTACCTGGTTAGCAGGCCGTAATTCAATGATTCGGGACGTAATGATTGGCGCCACCCTTTCTTCTACAACTATTGGATCGATAGATCATCATTTGTTAAAACTTTCAGGCAGCACTGCAGGAGGTCATTTTTACGGCTTTACTGCCGAAAATAATGCAATAAAAAAAATTACGGGAAATGCGAATTACAGAGCCGTCAAAATTGATAATACAAAAGAACCAATTCGTTTCTATGCATATAATTCAGAAAGAATTTACAGCACTATACAATTCGAGATTAAAAATTCATCCGATGTTGAAATATACTATTTAAAGTCGGAAGCCAACGCTTCCGATGGCCAGGCACTTCCGCTGTCTATTAGCAATTCGGACAATGTGAGACTTTTTTGTCTATCAGGGAACATTAATATTGTAAATAACCGCGGATTGGTTGAAGTGAATACCAGTACAAATGTGTTTGTTTCAACAATTAAATCATCGCAAATAGCTTCAGGCTGCTTTAATTTAAAAGAAGTCCAAGGAACATCAACTTATACTGTTGCGTATGATAAAAACATGAACGTCTTTCATCGTATTGGATTACCTACAGCCAGTTTTAAACAATACCTATGCACAGGAGCCACTATTGCCGATTTAATGGCAAACGGAACTGAAATTAAATGGTGGGATTCGTTAACCAATGGAAACCAGTATACCAATTTAGCTACTGTTTTAGTAAATAACCAACATTATTATGTTAGCCAAACCGTATTTGGAAACACGAGTGCAAGAGTGGATGTGATAGCAAAAATTAATGCGCCTCCATCAATTATTACACAACCGGTATCGTCTAGTATTCCAGTTGGCGCCAAAGCTTATGTTTCTGTCGAAGCAACCAACGTTGCTACGTACAAATGGCAATACCAGCTATCCGGAACATGGATTGACGTGGACGACAACATTCCTACAGGAGCAGCTTATAACAATACTCAGGCAACGGAAAACTTAGTGATTAATGGTCTTTCTGTTGGTACTCACTTATATCGTTGCATTACCACAAGTAATTGTGGAGTTAACGTTATTTCAGACACAGTCACCATTACTACGGATGCCGTTACATCTATTTCGAAGATTACGAATAATAATTTGTCATTGTTCAACGTGTTCCCGAATCCATCGACAGGTATATGTGAGTTAACAATGAAAGATGTTGGTCAAAACGCTAAATATGAAGTGTTCACTATCGATGGTAAAGTGTTATGCAACGGCGATATTATCGACGGCAAATCTACCCTTAACTTAACCAATGTCCAATCGGGGATGTATATCCTAAAACTGATTGATGAACTTGCAGGCGATATGCGGAAAATGATTATTATACAACACTAAGCAACTGTTTAAAATGGGAGGGTTATATTGAAACGTCAAATATTTTTCATGACATCGGGTGAGAGTTTTATTCTCGCGTTTTCAAACCTCCGCACTTTCAGCGCAGATTGGTTAATCCAATTTTGCACAAGCACTGTCTTAATTATTTTTGCAAGCACTGATTTTCGCGCGCAAAATTCACAAGCCGTTCCGCTGGCAACAGATAACCCGCACTCACTTCGGGGTTCGGGCATGAGCTTTACCCCCAATAAAGGACAAATAGCCGATATGAAAGGTAAACTGCGCCCCGACATATTATTCAAAGGAGCAACTGAAGGAGCGGACGTATACATACGTAAAACAGGAATAAGTTATGTGCAAAGCAATATGGCCGAAGTGATGCATGGGATAGAAGAGGAAGTGGAGGAAAAAGAGAAGGCCGAAAAAATATCCGAAGACAAAAAGCAAAAACTAAAAGAGGAGTTACTAAGTAAAGCATTGCTGAAAGTTCATCGACTGGATATGGATTTCGAAAGAGCCAACCTGTATTCGGAAGCGACAGGCAATGAGCAGGCCGAAGGATATACTAATTATTATTACGCGCACTGCCCGCAGGGAATAACAAATGTTTACTCCTATAACAGCGTAACACAAAGCAATATTTACAAAGGTATCGACATAAAATACTTTGGAGGAAAAGAGGGAGGGTTGAAGTACGACATCATCGTACACCCCGGAGCCGACCCTCATCAAATAAAGTTCCGATGGAAAGGTGCCGATCACATAAGCATAAATCATGAAGGAACTTTGGTAATTAAAACCGGCGTAAACGAATTTACCGAAACCCTGCCCAAAGTTTACCAAAACATAAATGGAAAAATTATTGATGTAAAAGCTAACTACAATTTAACTCTCTCCCCGAAGGGGAGAGTCGGAGAAGGGCTTGTAACTTTTGAACTTGGAACCTGGAGCCCGGAACACCCTTTAATCATCGATCCCTGGGTTACTTATTATGGTGGAACAGGTTTCGATATGGGAGCAGACATTACCACTGACGAAACTGGCAATGTGTATGTAACTGGGCAGACCGGCAGCACATCCCAAATAACTTCATTGGGCTTTCAGAATGTATTTGGTGGTAGTTATGATGCCTTTCTGGTCAAGTTTAATTCGGGAGGCAGTAGAATCTGGGCAACCTACTACGGGGGAGCCGGAGCCGATGCAGGCTATAGTGTTGCAGTTGATAGAGTTGGCAATGCCTATCTTACAGGATCTGCGGGTGCGGGTAGTATAGTTGGTATTGCTTCAGGTGGCTTTCAGAATGTATTTGGTGGTAATTATGATGCCTTTCTGGTTAAGTTTAATTCGGGGGGTAGTAGAATTTGGGCAACTTACTATGGAGGAATTGGCTTTGATTATGGTTATGGCGTTACCGCTGATGGAGCTGGAAACGTGTATCTGGCAGGCTTAACAAGAGGCTCAACCAATATTGCTTCGGGTGGCTTTCAGAATTTATATGGCGATGGTGATGGAGATGCTTTTCTAGTTAAATTCGATCCGGGGGGTGCAAGGATATGGGCTACATACTATGGAGGATCCGGATACGACGATGGAAGGAGTGTTGCTATAGATGTGACCGGCAATGTGTATCTGGCAGGACTGACAGCTAGTGTAACAGGTATTGCTTCAGGTGGCTTCCAGAATGTACTTCGTGGTCTATCGGATGCCTTCCTAGTCAAATTCGATCCGGGGGGTAATAGAGTTTGGGCGACTTACTATGGAGGAACAGGCGATGATAGTGGCCATAGCACAGATGTTGATGGAGCCGGAAATATAATATATCTGTCTGGCCGGACAAATAGTGTAACAGGTATTGCTTCAGGTGGTTTTCAAAATGTACTTGGTGGTGGGGAAGATGCTTTTCTAGTAAAATTTACTTCCTCTGGCCTCCGCGTATGGGCCACATATTTAGGGGGAGCCTCCGTTGATTACGGTTTATCACTCGTTGTGGATCCTGACAACAATGATGTGTTTGTGTCGGGCGATACTTACAGCCTGAATTTCCCTATAACTTCCTGTGCCTGGCAAAAAAATCTGGCCGGTGGAATTTCCGAAGATAGTTTTGTCGCGCATTTCAAACCCGATGGTAAAATAGTCTGTTCTTCTTATGTGGGAGGACCTGGAACGTCTGATGATGAATATTGCAGTATTGCTCTACACGGCTGCTACGTTTATATGACAGGGTATACCGGAGGTTCCTACCCTGTTACACCGGGCGCGCATCAAACAGTTTATAGAGGAGGTTTGGATGCTTTTGTAGCGCAGTTGTATAAAAGCAGCTGTGGCTTTGATAAAACCACTGCCTTGTCGGCCACAGTGCCCACCGGCAGCCTGTGCAATAATACGCCATTGAATTTTACCGGTAATTTTTCCGTTAGCTGCGAAAGTAACACGGCAAGTTATTTATGGAGTTTCCCCGGAGCCACCCCTTCAAATTCAACTGCGCAAAATCCCACCGGTATTGTATACCCATCGCCCGGCACTTATACAGTAACCCTCAAGGCCAAAACAGCTTGCGATAGCGCGGAGAAGCTTATTAATGTAGTTATATCGCTTTGCTCAACATGTAACTTAAATGCCCAATTTGTAAAAGGTACTTCCAATTGTCCCGATTGCAAAACGAACGGCTGCAAAGAATGGATAATGGTAACCGGCAAAGATGGAACAGAGCCCTACAGCTACCAATGGCCCGATGGGTACGACAAACGGTACCGGAATGGGCTGTGTCCGGGAGCATATAACGTAAAAGTGACAGACAAGAGCGGGTGCAGCGTAAATGTTAACCTCACCGCACCGTGATCAGGCATACTTGCCATCGGCAAGATAATTTACCACATAATCCTTTATCCCTTCTTCAAGCGAGTGAAAATTTTTGCTGTAGCCGATCGACCTCAGCTTATTCATATTGGCCTCGGTAAAGTATTGGTATTTGTCGCGTATGTCAACAGGAGTATCAATGAATTCAATTTTTGGTTGTTTGTTAAGCGCATGATAAGTGTTATTGACCAGGTCAAGGAAAGTCCTCGCTTTGCCGGAGCCTAAATTATAAAGGCCGGAGTCCTTACGGTGCTGCATCAAAAACATGCACACTTCCACCACATCTTTCACATATACAAAATCGCGCAGTTGTTCGCCATCTTTATATTTGGGATTGTGCGACCTGAATAGTTTTACAGATCCTTTATCTTTTATCTGGTTAAACGCGTGAAATACTACTGAAGCCATGCGGGCCTTGTGGTATTCGTTCGGACCGTACACATTAAAAAATTTCAGGCCCGCCCAAAAGTATGGTTTGGACGGTTGTTTCAATGCCCATTTGTCAAATTCGTTTTTCGATTCTCCGTATGGATTTAATGGTTTTAGTTTCTCAACCACATCATGATCATCATTATAGCCAAGTTCTCCCAATCCGTAGGTAGCGGCTGATGAAGCGTATACAAAGGGTAAACCGAATTCAACACAAATGTTCCAAAGCTCTTTGGTATAATTTAAATTCAGCCGGTCAAAAATTTCTTTATTAAATTCCGTAGTGTCGGTTCGCGCACCAATGTGAAATATGAATTGTGTGAAACGGTGATTATCCCGCAACCATTTTGGAAAATCATCGCGGTGTATCTTGTGTGAAAAGGTTTTGCCTTCAAGGTTTGGCATTTTTTGCTTAGCCGAAAAATCATCAACTATTACAATGTCCTTATACCCTTCGGCATTTAGTTTGCCTACCAGGCAACTACCTATAAAACCTGCCGCACCTGTAACAACTATCATTGGATAAGAATTTGCGCTAAATTACAAATTGAATTCTGTTTTTTCGCCACCAAAACACGAAAGCGCGAAATTTCACTAAATTTTTTGCGGGCTTTCGTGTTCCTGCCTGCCGAGGCGCTGCTCCCCCTTACTTTGGCAGGCAGGTTAGTGTTTTTGTGGCAAAGGTGCCCGACTAAAAATCAACATATACAGCGTGATACCGTGAGAATTTTAAGATTATTCAATAATGAAATGAGGAATGAGATTTGTATTTGGAACAATGCCGAGTTTCTTTATTTCTTCAAAAAGTAAATGAATTGCTTTTTTCCCTTCCTTACCAAGTTCAATGGTATAATTATTTACATAAAGGTCAATGTGTTTTTGGATCACTTCATCGCTCATTTCCTGGGCATTGGCTTTCACAAAAGCCCGACTATCTGCGGGATTTGCAAATGCATATTCAATACTCTTTCTTAATACACGATTTATTTTTTGTTGAATAGGTTTGTCTATGCGACGGTTCACCACAATACCTCCTAACGGAATAGGGTATTGTGTATGTTGTTCCCAATATTCTCCCAGGTCAATGATCTTTTTTAATCCTTTTGCTTCATAAGTAAAGCGGTTTTCGTGAATAATAACACCCGCATCAACCCTGCCATTTAAGACAGCATCTTCAATTTCAGAAAAGACCATTTCAACTTTATTTTTCGCATTTGGGTAGGCAAGACTGAATAATAAATTGGCAGTGGTATATTTTCCCGGAATAGCTATTTTGAGATTTGAGATTTGAGATTTGAGATTTGAGACCTGGAATTTGGAAATTAATAGCGGCCCGCAGCCCTTTCCTAAAGCACTACCTGAATTTAATAAAGCGTATTTATCAGTTAAATAAGCATACGCATGATAGCTAAGTTTGGTGATATCAATGGTCCCTTCAAAAGCCTTTTTGTTCAGGTTTTCTACATCAGTCATTGTTACATCGAACACAAGGTCCTCTGTGTCAATTTTCCCATGGATCATTGCGTCAAATATAAAGCAATCGTTAGGACAGGGTGAGAAGCCTAAAGTTAGTAGTGTGCTCATTTATCAGAAGGCATCCAGCACTTTAATGATAGCGCTGCTTAAATTTTCGAGTGCAAGAGGTATGTTCCAGTTGTTTTTATTTCTTCGGTCAACATAATTTGAAATGGATCTGATCTGTGCAAAAGGTAAACTTTCTTTTTTGCAGGCGAACATAAAGGCGGCACCTTCCATGCTTTCAATATCCGGATTGAGGCGTTGAACTATTTTTTTTATACTTTGCTCGTTACCATGAACAGTGTTCACAGTTATGCCTTTTGCCTTTGGAAGTTGGTCGATCACTTTATTTTTAAGGGTAGAGTTGTTATTGACTTCATTGGTGCCGATCAGGTTCAGCTCATGAAGTGTTAAAAATTTATCCCCGTCCTCGGCTCCCAGTTCAGAAAAAATATCGTGTGTAACATTTACTACTTGTCCAAGTTCGGTTTTTTTTGAAAAGGAACCGGCAATGCCAATGTTCAAAGCCATGTCATAACCGTCGTTCAGCGCCTTTCCCATTGCATAACCCATGGCCGACATGCCCACGCCGCTTACATAAAATTTAATATCAACAGTGTTATAACCGGCCTCAAGAATAGTGTTATTGTAATTCTGATAAACCTCAACCTTATCCAATAAATGCTCGATCTCTGTGAATGTTGCCGATGCAATTAAAATATTCATATGTAGTTTAAGTTAAGCAATACAAAGCTATAATAATACGCCTATTTGCAAAAATCTATGATGGAATATTGGAATGATGCAGATTTTGATACATTGTTTCATTATTTTGATCCGGTCATTCAAATTTGTTTTTAGAGGGTAACAATAAAGTTATATTTCTCCCGGACGAATTGACTATTTTAATGGTGAGGAGGAACCCAGATGATTTTTAATCTTTGTTTATGTTTATTTGGGAAAAAATCTTGTAGGTTTGCATTATATATTTTATTGAAATGGTTTATATAACACGAAGAGAACGCTTTAGCGCGGCGCATAAATTATTCCGGCCCGATTGGAATGACGAAAAAAATCTGGAAAAATTCGGAAAGTGTGCCAACCCCAACTGGCATGGGCATAATTATGAATTACTTACAACAGTTAAGGGACCTGTTGACCCTGAAACCGGTTATTGCGCTAATTTAATAGACATAAGTTCGGTTATCAAAAAATATGTAGTGGATAAGCTGGATCATAAAAATATTAATCTTGACGTTGATTTTATGAAAGGAAAAATGGCTACCACGGAAGTCGTTGCCATCGAAATCTGGAAGCAACTGGAGCCGCATATCAATAAACTTGGTTGTAAATTACATTGTGTGAAATTGGTGGAAACGGAGAATAATTATGTTGAATATTTTGGCAATTAGTTCGGACTTCTTTCACAATAAATGGTCTATGTGTAACAGTGCTATACAATATTTTACCTTATTTATTAGCTTGTTATTATTTAATCCCGATCATTATGCACAGGGAGTGAATGTAAATCAATACAAAACAAAGGAAGCTAACATGAAATACATAGAAACATTTAAAATAAACAAATGTGAAAAAATAACTCTTCACTTTTATAAAAAAATATCTGACTCAAGGGATGGAATACCTCCACTGGTCAGGGAAATAAATGATAAGGAAGTTTTGGGAGAGATCATTTCTTTGTTGAATAAATTGCCTGATAAAGGCGATATGATGATAAAGATGGGGGATGTGGCTGTATTAAAAGTGATAATAACGCTTGATAATACGGCAAGCAGCTATTTTGAGTATTATGAAGATTCGATAAAAACACCGGCGACATCATTTTATTCTGGTTCACCCGGCGAAGAAAAAAAGCTATACGAACTCCTTATGTCATATTTTAAAAGTAAATAGTCAGTTCAATACCAACAACTAACAACTGAGAACGGACAACCAATTACATGGCTAACTATAAAAAAACAGAAGAATACAATTCCGGTGTAACCGAACAAATCGCGGAATATTATAAAGATATCCTGGAGAAGCTGGGTGAAGATACAAAACGTGAAGGCCTTGAAAAGACGCCTTACCGTGTTGCAAAGGCATTACAATATTTAACTCACGGTCATTGTATTGATCCGGCGGCGATCCTGCGATCGGCAATGTTCAAAGATGAGTATAAACAAATGGTGATTGTAAAGGATATTGAGGTGTATTCGCTTTGTGAACATCATTTATTGCCATTCATAGGTAAGGCGCATATAGCCTATATTCCAAACGGGCACATTGTTGGATTGAGCAAAATACCACGGGTAGTTGATGCGTTTGCACGCAGACTTCAGGTGCAGGAACGTCTTACGGTTGAAATACGGGATTGTATACATGCGACCCTTAATCCTATTGGCGTAGCTGTTGTAATTGAAGCCACGCATCTGTGTATGCAAATGCGGGGTGTGCAAAAGCAAAATTCGGTAACAACTACATCGGCATTTACCGGGGAATTTTTGAAGGAGACGACACGAAAGGAGTTTATCACATTGATATCATCTAAGTTACATTGAAAATAGTTTCAGGTTAAACTCAACCTGAAACCTGAAACAAACGAAAATGAAAGCATACATCTTCCCCGGACAAGGCTCACAGTTTCCCGGAATGGGCAAAGAGCTTTATGAAACATCAATTCAGGCAAAAGAACTGTTTGAAAAAGCCAATAGCATTCTTGATTTTCGCATCACCGATATTTTATTTGGAGGAACTGAGGAGGAGCTGAAGCAAACGAAAGTGACGCAGCCTGCCATTTTTCTACATTCTGTAATATTGGCAAAAGCATTGGGCGTATCATTTATGCCCGATATGGTGGCGGGGCACTCCCTGGGAGAATTTTCGGCGTTGATGGCTAATCAAACACTTACGTTTGAAGATGCGCTGGTATTGGTGTCAAAGCGTGCGATGGCTATGCAAAAAGCCTGCGAAGCGAAACCCTCAACCATGGCTGCTATTTTAAACCTCGATGATAAAGTTGTTGAGACGATCTGCGCTGAAATAACTGCAAGCGGGGAAGTTGTTGTAGCTGCCAATTACAATTGCCCCGGGCAGCTTGTAATATCAGGCACCACAAATGGTGTAACTATTGCCTGTGAAAAATTAAAGGCAGCAGGTGCAAAACGTGCGTTGCTGTTGCCTGTAGGCGGTGCATTCCACTCGCCCTTAATGGAACCGGCGCGCATTGAGCTGGAGGCCGCGATCAACTCGACTTTATTTAGTAAGCCCATTTGTCCGGTTTATCAGAACGTGACTGCGAATGCAGTTTCAGATCCGGAACAAATAAAGAAAAATTTAATATCTCAATTAACCGCTCCTGTAAAATGGACTCAGACAATACAGCAAATGATCGCCGATGGTGCCACTTCTTTTGTTGAGGTTGGCCCCGGAAAAGTGTTGCAGGGATTGGTGAAAAAGGTGAATAAGGATATAGAAGCGGTGAGCGCGTGATAATTGGCAGGAATTTATTGTTCCAGGATTTGTGTCATTCCGAGCATGGCGAGGAATCTGGCATTTGAGGGGGGAGATAAGCTTACGCACAACCCGATTGCTCGCTATGCCCGGAATGACACTGATTTTTATTATGTTAGGAACTTGTTATCAGAATAAATATGAAACGCAAATTGAAAATCCTGATACTTCTCTCATTTTTAATTTTTAATTCTACATTTTTAATTCCCTTGCACGCTCAGTTCTTCAATGCGCTTGGCGTTACAGTCGGCGTAACTTACGGTAATGAACGCTGGACCGACGACAACTTGAAGACCAGCGAAAGAAAGAAGTATATATTGGGGTTTAATGGCAGTGTACTGGCAGAGTTTTTCAGTGATGATTATTTTAGATGGGTGTCTGAGTTTCAGTTTAACCAAAAGGGGAGTGCTGAAAAAACAAGTGCGGCAAATTACAGTACCAAACTGAATTATATCTGTTTTAATAATTATTTAAAGTTTCGCACCGAATTAGTAAGCATAATACCATACTTTTTGATCGGCCCGCGCTTGGAGTATAAATTGTCGGGTGGGAGCGATAATCCCCGTGTAACAGGGGCTTTTAAACCCTTACATGTTAGTTTGGCGATAGGGGTGGGAAATGAGTTTGTTGCCTACGGTCCGTATAAATTTTTTACCGAAGCTTTTTATAATCCCGATATTATGAAGGCATACAGTGTTGGCGGACTTCACATTAAAAACAATGCCTTTGAGTTACGCGTAGGCGTAAAACGTGTATTCGGCAAAAGCAAAAAAGATATGGATTGTAATTCGCCGGTTTATATTCCGGATTTTTAACAAATTGCTGTTATTTCTTGTATTTCACCGTAAACACTCTCGCATTCGCTGTATCCTTCACATTCTGATAAGTAATTGCGAGGTAATAAAGAGTTGTTTTATTCAATGAATCAACCGCGTAGCTTTTGCGGAAAGTTTCAATGGCCATGTTGTAATTCCCGGTTAACCCGTAAGCGCTCCCTAAATTGTTCAGCGCTGTAATGTCTTTCGGGTTTATTTCAGTCGATTTTTTAAACGCTTCGATAGCGTTCACGTAATCTTTTTTGCCGAAGTATGAAACACCAATTGTGTTATAGGCTTCCTGTTCGCCAAATCCTTTGGCAATTGCAGATCTCAGGCTTTCAATAGCCAGGTCGTAATTGCCGGTACGGTAATAGGAGTTGCCAAGTGTTGAATAGGCTTTGCCATCGCTGGGATTGTATCGCGTGGCGAGCAAAGCGGTCTCGATCGCTTTCGGATAATTTTTTCGCTGGTAATAAGCTGTGCTTAAATTAAGATATGTACCGGGGTCAATAGAGTCAATATGCGCGGATATTTCCAACTCCTTTATCACTTCATCCAGTACGTCCATCTTTTTTAACGAATCAGTTTCTGTAAAGGCTTTTCTGAACATCAGTTCTGTTCCGTAGTTATAATGTGTACGCGAACTGCCGGACGACGCTGTTACATCTTTTGCAAATAGCGTAAAGTTATTTTCCCAGTCGGCATTGCGTGTAAAAACTTTAGCCGAGAAAGCTAATACTATAACAAGGATCGTTAGTAATGGTTTTGAATAGCTTTTATAAAAATCTGCGATTGATGAAAATGGTTTTTCCCGGAGATCACTTTTGGTGTAATTTAAAATGAACCAGGCAACCCCAATGCTGAATGCAAGAGATGGAGCATAAAGCATCCGGTCGGCCATTGTAGCGCCGATAAGCATGAAAACATTCGATACCATTGACATACCGGTTAAATAAAATAGTATAATGTAGGCATACATATTTTTCCGCTTGAACGACTTTAACGCATAAATAAAAAGTCCGACATGAATAAGTAAACTAAGTAATACAATAGGGTTACTGAATCCCGTGGCCGGAAACTGGTTGAATGAGTAATCATACGATAGCGGATGTGGTATGAACAGCAGCTTTAGATAGTGCCCTAAGATCAATATCGCGGTAGCCAAGCGGCTTGCCAGGTTTGGTGCGGCCACGAGCGCGTTATCATGATAGGAGTAGGTGTGTGTCGGGGGACCGTGTGAAATAACATATTCGTGAAGCACGATAAATGCAAGCGCCACAGCGCCAAGCTGAGCTGTTATGCGGATTATCTTTTTATTGTCGGCTGTCATGAAAAAATAAAGTGTAAGCGGTATGATGCCTAAGTATACCAATGCTCCTTCTTTTGAAAACAATGACAGGAAAAAGCAAACAAGTGCCAATATTAAATTTTTGTTCAGGTTTTTTTGAACATAGAGAAGAATGTTTGACAATGTGAGCAGGAAAAAAATAAAACACAGCAACTCGTCCCGGCTTTTAATATTCGCCACTACTTCTGTATGAGTGGGGTGTGTCGCAAACAAAAGAGTTATTGCAAATGGAAATATCACTGATCGGTCGGTGAACAAGCGGCGTAAAACATGAAACAACAATACAATTGTCAACGCGTAAAGCATAACGCTGATAAAATGACTGATATGCGGATTGTCCTTAAAGAACTGGTATTCTATAGCGAACGTTATCATCGACAATGGCCTGTATACACCCGAATTCTGATCCCAATAGCCCTGCCAGTAAAATGTTTTAAGCATGCTTGGTATTCCGGCGAAGCCCATCTTTGTAAATTTATTTTGCTGAATGCAGGCTACATCATCAAGAGCGTAATCATGGTTGATGGTATTAGTGTATAGAATGAATGTAAATGCAAAAAGGAAAAACCCAAGAACCCGTGTAAGGTTAAAAGAGTTACTTGCCAATTCCGGAATTGTTGCCGAAGAATGTTGCTGTACTTTTTCTTTTTGCTTTTTTTTGTTCATGTAGTTAAATACTCATGTCTCAAGTTAAAGGGCCGGAGAGGGATTCCAATTAATTTCAGCCAGGTCTTGTTTCCGCAACAGTTCATTTGTTTTTGAAAAATGTTTGCATCCGAAAAAACCATTATATGCCGAAAAGGGAGAAGGATGGGCGGCTTTTAAAATATAATGTTTAGCGCTGTCAATTAAAACTTCTTTTGCCTGTGCGAACCTGCCCCACAATAAAAACACCAGTCCTTTTTTGTTCTCCGATAGGTATTTGATAACAGCATCAGTAAAAATTTCCCAGCCTTTGTTCTGATGAGATCCGGGGTTATTGGCACGGACAGTTAAAGTGGCATTGAGCAATAATACTCCCTGGTCGGCCCAGGGTTCAAGATTACCGCTTTCCGGAATTGGTATACCCAGATCTGAATTAATTTCTTTAAAAATATTGACCAAAGATGGAGGTTGTTTAATACCAGGGCTCACAGAAAAGCAAAGTCCATTCGCTTGCCCGGCGCCGTGATAAGGATCCTGACCGATAATAACAACCTTTACTTTATCAAATGGTGTATGGTTAAATGCCGAAAATATCTTTGGTCCGGGAGGATAAACTATGTTTTTCTTCTTTTCTTCAACTAAAAACCGTTTTAAATCTGAAAAATAAGGGGCCTCAAATTGATTTTGCAGGGCAATTTTCCAGCTTTCGTCGATGGAAGGACTTATTGTAACGGTGTTCGTCATAGGTAATTAATTAGTTTCAAATAATAAAGTATTGTTATGTATATGAGGAACATAAAAATATTAAAAAATAAAGTGCAGGCTATTGTGTTTTTAAATATATTTCACAATATTTGCAAAGTACATTAATTGAATTTCATATATAAAGTCCAATTCTTTATACAAATAAAATGCCCATACAACTGATGGATTATTGATTGGAAGTGAATGTGGCATGCTGTTTGTAAATAATCATTAACTTTAAAAATTAAACAAAAGATATATATGAAAAAGATAACTGTTATTGCAGCTATTGCGGTGTTATTCATTGTTTTCTTAAGCTCTTGTAAAACACACGAAAAATGCCCGGCTTATACTAAAGCACCAAATATTAATGATCAGGCTTTGGTGAAAAATTCCTGAGAGATAATAAACTTATTGTAAACGACCATGATTCTATACGGATCATGGTCGTTTGTTTTTTGGCATTTCCGATCCGTTAAATTTATCCCGGATAAACAAAGTCTAAGGTTTGTTTAAGATCGGGATGCAGGCTTTTCGCAACAGGGCAGGTACGGGCTGCATTCTCAAGTAATTCCTTTTCTTTCAAGCTGTAGTTTTTTGGCAAGATCATTTTTACAATAATTTCACCGACCCGCCTTGGATCAGATTTCATGATCTTAGTTATTTCAACCTGTGTACCGGTCATGTCAATGGCATGACGGTTGGCTATAATTCCCATAATTGTTAACATACAGCATCCCAGCGAAGTGCTCAAAAGATCTGTGGGTGAAAACGCTTCTCCTTTACCCTGGTTATCGGTCGGAGCATCCGTGATCAGCTGCTTGCCCGATTGCCTGTGGATGGCTTCAGTCCTGAGGTTGCCGAGGTATTTTATGACAGAAGTTTGCATGGTATTAATTGGGTATTGAGGTGTTATTTTAATATATTTGTTAGTCTAATTGTAAAGGTATACCGATGTTTCGGAAAATCATAATTACTTCTGTCTCGCTGTTTGTTTCCGGCTTTATTTTTGCCCAGGATGCAACAACATTGGTTCAAAGCGGGGTAGATATCAATGTGATGTATCGCAATGAAGCGGTGTTTGGTTTGCTGGCCCATTCCAATGGGTTTGGAATGACCTATCGCAGGGCAAAACACGTAACCGGTACACGTAAACGCGTATTGGAAGTGGAGCTTGTGAATATGAGTCATCCTAAAGAAATAAAGAGCGTTAATCCCTATTTTGAAAACTCAAAAGGGTTTTACTATGGGAAACTTAATTCAATTATCATTCCCCGTTTTGGTATTGGTTTTCAGAATGTGCTGTTCCGCAAAGCGGAGCGAAAAAGCGTTGAGATACGCTACTCTACTTATCTCGGAGCTTCTATTGCTTTAGCCAAGCCCGTTTATCTTGAAATACTCCACCAGACAAATATTAACAGTGAGTTTAATTTGTCAACGGAAAAATATGATCCGAATGAACATACATTCGATAAGATATATGGCCGCGCCCCTTACTTTAAAGGATTCGATGAGACGAAATTCTTCCCGGGCGGATATGCTAAATTTGCACTCAGTTTTGAGTATGCCGATCTGCGTAATGATATTAAAGTCATAGAAACAGGAATCACGCTTGACGCTTATCCTAAAGTAGTGCCTATAATGGCATATACAAATAACTACCAGCTGTTCCCTTCCATATACATCAGTCTCATATACGGTAAAAAATGGTTTTAATGACCGATGGCCGAATTAGTTGACAATACCTCTGTTCAGGAAGTCCCTGCCCGCAAAAAGCCCGATTGGCTGAGAGTGAAACTCCCGATCGGCAAAGAATATCTGCATGTTCGTAAAATAGTTGAAACACACAAGCTGCATACTATTTGTGAGAGTGGCAACTGCCCGAATATGGGCGAATGCTGGGGTGCGGGTACGGCTACTTTTATGATACTGGGAAATATATGTACCCGCTCCTGTGGATTTTGTTCAGTAGCAACAGGAAAACCCTTGCCCGTCGATAAAAATGAACCCGCCAGGGTTGCGGAATCGGTGCGGTTAATGAATGTAAAACACTGTGTAATTACCTCGGTTGATCGCGATGACCTGGAGGATGGTGGTGCTCATATTTGGGCTGAGACCATCTATGCCATCCGTAAGGTTAGTCCCGAAACAAAATTTGAAACATTAATACCTGATTTCAGGGGAAACTGGGAGAATCTTCAGGTGGTGCTTGATGCCAAACCGGATATATTATCTCATAATTTGGAAACAGTAAGGCGGTTGACAAGGCAGGTGAGGGTACAGGCAAAATACGACAGGAGCCTGGAGGTGTTGCAAAGAGCCAAAGAAGCCGGGTTGCGTACAAAATGTGGTGTTATGCTTGGTTTGGGTGAAACTGAAACCGAAGTAATTGAAACGATGAATGACCTGAGAAGTGTTGATTGCAATGTCTTAACCCTCGGACAATACCTTCAACCTACCAAAAAGCATTTGCCTGTTACTGAGTTCGTTCACCCCGATATCTTTGCTCGCCTCGGGCAGATTGCTCATGAAAAGGGTTTTATATATGTTGAAAGCGGCCCGCTCGTGCGCTCTTCTTACCATGCTGAAAGGCATGTGTTTTAAAAACAGAGACTTTTCTCCGTTTACTCAACGTTTTCGCAATTCATGGGCTTAAACCAACCGTTAAATAATTTGCATTAAAAACAAGGCCAGATTTGTTGTAATCTTAAATTAATTTGTATTTTTAAAACCCTTAGAAATAAGGCATGAAGTTACCTGACGTATTTAAAACTTATTAAAACATAATACACATGAAATCAAAGTTGCTTTTTGCTGCTGTAAGTGTTGCATTTTGTTTAAATGTTGGCATTGTACATTCTCAGAATATTAATCCATGCGGTACTTCTGAATTACTTGAGAAGCAAATAAAGGAACACCCGGAGCTCCTGAAGCAAATGGAAGAGTTTCAGAAATATCAGGCTGATTTTGCTCAGAAACGCGCTGCTGCCAAAACATCTTCTGTTGCTAAATATATAATTCCGGTTGTATTCCATGTTATTCACAATTATGGGGCTGAGAATATTTCTGACGCGCAGATCAATGACGCGATAGCCGTTATTAACCGTGATTTTCAAAAGCTGAATGCTGATACAGCCACTGTTCAAGCTGAATTTAAGCCGTTAATTGCAAATTGCCAATTTGAGTTCCGCCTTGCGAAAAAAGATCCTGATGGAAAATGTACAAATGGGATAGAGCGGATTCAATCGTTGCAAACTTATGCTGGAGGTAGTGCCGCGAAACTTAATGCATGGCCTAAAGAAAAATACCTTAACATATGGACCGCCGCTGTGCTTAAAGATAGGCCAGGTGCTGCTGCATATGCTCAGTTTCCGACTTCTTCGGATGGTTTTTACGGCCCATTAGATGGAGTTATGTCGCTAAGTGATTATGTTGGAAGCATTGGTACTTCAAGTGCTTATAAATCAAGAACATTAACCCACGAAATAGGGCACTGGTTAAGTTTATTTCATCCCTGGAACTCCTCCGGAGAAACGGCAGGTGTGACATGTGGTGATGATGGAATCAGTGACACTCCTATAACAAAAGGATTTACAACTTGTCCATCTATTACGGATATTTGTACTATAGGGATAAAAGAAAATGTAGAAAATTATATGGATTACTCCTATTGCGGAAAAATGTTTACACTTGGCCAACAGGCTGCAATGGAAGCAACATTAAACAGCTCTGTGGCCGGAAGAAGTAATTTGTGGACACCTGCCAACTTAGCTGCTACAGGGGTTGATGGTTCTGTTACTACGACCTGTGCCCCCATAGCCGATTTTTATTCGTTCGGAAATTATGGCTGCAGCGGGGTTAATTTCCTTTTTTATGATGTATCCTGGAATGGCCAGGTTGATAACCGTACATGGACATTTAGTAACGCAACTCCATCCACTTCAACCCTGCAAAATGAAAGTGTTGTATTTAACACTACAGGCTGGCAAACAGTCAGTCTTACTGTTTCAAATACAAATGGATCGGATACAAAAACAGTTACCAAACAGGTATTTATCAGTGATCCTGTTGCAAGCCAGCGCACAGGTACAATTGTTGAAGATTTTGAAAATGCCGCCGAGTTTGATTCAGATTGGTTTGTTATTAATCAGCCGGTTGATATCAACAACTCTTCCAGCTGGCAATTGACAAACACAGCTTCACATTCAGGTTCAAAATCAATTATGCTTAATTCATTCTTCCCGAGTGGGTATCCTAATTTCCCTTTCAGCAGTGGTTCCGGCGATGTAGATGAATTTATAACTCCTTCAATTGATTTAACAGGAGTTAATCCGATATACCTTAATTTCTGGTATTCTTATGCGACAAAGGCCTTTAAATCGGCTGACATAACAGAATCTCTTAAAATATATTTCTCCTCTAATTGTGGGAAAAACTGGACATTAGATACAACTCTGAGTGGTGCGTCGTTCCTTACTGGCGGAAGTGTCAGCACGTCCTACGTACCCAATAATGCATCATTGTGGAAGATAAAGAGTGTGCTATTGTCTCCGTCAATTGCGAAAGGTAATATCCGGTTTAAATTTCAATATAACAGTAGCCCTTATTCAAACAATTTATATATTGATGATATAAATATCAGTGCGGATCGCAAAGTTGGAGTTATTGAAAATGAGAATTCTGTTAATTCACTTTCGGTATACCCGAATCCGGCCAATGAATCAGCTACCATCACTTATCACATCGATCAAAAGCAGGATGTTGAGTTAAGCCTTTATGACATTTTAGGAAACAAAGTAAAAACGCTGGTAGATCAAATGCAGGATGATGGGGATTATGCGTATAAAATAAGTAAGCAAAGTGTAGCTAAGGGAATGTATTTCATCCGCCTGAATATTGATAATAAAAATATTGCTGTAAAAAAGTTTATTTTGTTGGATTAGTTGTTTTGAAGTTTAACGGTGAAGGGCATTCTTAATTATAAGGATGCCCTTTTGCTTTGCCCCCTAAATTGCCTAAATGCGAATTTCCATTGGGCGATTTAGGCCAAGTCGTTAAATTAAAAGTAATGGTTTGTTGAGATAAGTCCGAAGGGCTTAACTTAATGACATTGCGATTTAGGAGGGCGAAATGAAGAGTAGAAAAAATATCAAACATAAACAGACTCTGACTACCTTTGATAAATAAATAGTTCTGCAAAATGACAAAAATTAAAGTTGCAATAAACGGTTTTGGCCGCATTGGCCGCACAACTTTCAGGGCATTGATGAAAAGGCCCTCAATTGAAGTTGTCGCTATAAACGATCTGGCAGACAGTAAAACGCTTGCGCACCTGCTTAAGTATGATTCTGTGCATGGGATCATTGATGCTGTGATCGGAAGTGAAGGCCAGTATATAATAGTTAACGGGAACAAAATAAACGTATATGCCGAAAAAGATCCATCCGTTTTACCCTGGAAAAAACACGGAGTGGATGTGGTGATCGAGGCCACCGGCCATAATCTCGATAGGGCAAGTGCGTCAAAACATTTGCAGGCTGGCGCGAAAAAGGTTGTCATTTCGGCCCCTTCAACCGATAGTGATGTGAAAACCATCGTGCTGGGCGTGAATGACAACCTGATTGAAAAGAGTGATGTGTTGTTCTCAAACGCTTCGTGCACCACGAATTGCGCCGCGCCTATGATAAAAATACTGGATGATCTGTGGACAATAGAAGATTGTTATGTTACAACGATTCATTCCTACACCGGTGATCAGCGTTTGCATGATGCGCCGCACAAAGACCTGCGCAGGGCCCGTGCGGCAGCACTTTCCATTATTCCTACTTCAACAGGTGCCGCCAAGGCGGTGACCAAAATTTTTCCCCATCTTGAAGGGAAAGTAGGAGGCTGTGGCATTCGCGTGCCGGTTCCTAATGGTTCCATAACCGATATTACCTGTGTATTGGCAAAACCAACAAGCGTTAATGAAATAAATGCGGCGTTTAAAAAAATCTCCGAGAGCAGCCTTAAAGGAATACTTGCCTATTGCGATGAACCTATTGTTTCAATAGATATTGTAGGGAACCCTCATTCCTGTGTGTATGATTCCGAATTTACTTCGGTTGTAGGTAATATGGTTAAGGTTATGGGCTGGTATGACAATGAAGCGGGTTACTCCAACCGGCTGGCTGATCTCATTCAGCGTATTTCTTAGCGGAACACTTGTAAGCGGTGTGAGTCCAGTTTGATAAAAATGAACAGGAGGATCGTGAACGACCATAACGAAGATCCGCCGTAACTGAAAAAGGGAAGTGGTATTCCTATTACCGGCGCCAAACCTATTGTCATCCCTACGTTTATCATCAGGTGAAAAAAGAAGATAGAGGCGACTCCATATCCGTAAATACGGCTGAATGGTGAACGTTGCCGCTCTGCCATAAAAATAATACGTATGATTAACGTAATGAATAATCCTATTATGGCGGTCGACCCAAGGAACCCCCATTCTTCCCCGACCGTGCAAAATATAAAGTCGGTATCCTGTTCCGGTACAAAATCAAATTTGGTTTGCGTTCCTTCCAGGTAGCCTTTTCCCAAAAAGCCGCCTGAGCCAATTGCAATTTTAGCCTGGTTTACATTATAGCCGGTTTTGTTTTTGTCCATCTCTTTTCCAAGAAAAACATTGATGCGTGTTTTTTGATAGCCTTCCAGTTTACGGAAAGCGAAATCGGTACCCAGCACAATGCCGCTGGTAATGATAAGGCTTACAATAATTACCAGGATATTATTTCTTTTTTTCTTCACTAATAAGAACGCAATAATAGCCAGAACCGCTAATGCCGCAATAACATAATATTTATTGAAAAGCAATGAAACAATAAAGAGTATGATGGCGGAAACGCCAAGCAACAAAAAGTTACCCGACAAGCCTTCCCGGTATAAAACAAAAATATAAGCAGCATAAACAAGCGCAACACCTGTTTCGTGCTGCAATATTATTATCAGCATGGGCAAGAGAATTATTATTGTTGAATAGATCTTGGTCGACAGATCGGTCATTTTGATGTTCATCCGGCTGAGGAATTTTGCCAGCGCGAGATTGACCGCAAATTTGGCAAATTCAGCGGGTTGAACACCTGTATTACCAAAGTATATCCATGATTTACTTCCTTTCACTTCTTTGCCAATGACCAATACCAGTAAAAGAGAGAGAATAGAGATAGCGTAAACAGGAAATGAAAAGGCCGTATAAAACTCTGAGTCAATGATGAGGATAATGATTGCAATGACAAAGGCGGTGCAGATCCAAAGCATTTGTTTTCCATACTTCTGGCTTATGTCAAAAATGTTTGCGTGATCCTCATTGTAAACAGCGGCATAAATATTTCCCCAACCCATTAAAATGAGCGCAAGGTAAATCCCGACTGTTATCCAGTCCACGTTTGCGAAAAGTCTGTTTGTACTTCTGGTTGGCATATCTGATGGTTCGTAATTTACACGATCAATTCTTCTTTTTATTTGTTTGCATTACATTTTCGATCAGATTTCCTTCAAACATTCTCTTTTCCATATCGGGTCGCGTTATGTATCCCCTGATATATTTTTCGATCATCAGACTGGCAATGGGGGCGGCCCATGCCGCCCCAAAGCCCGCGTTCTCAACCAATACGGCGACAGCGATCTTTGGGTTATCCTTTGGCGCGAAGGCTACAAATACCGAATGGTCCTTTCCATGCGGGTTTTGAGCAGTACCGGTTTTGCCGCACATGGTAATATCCTTTATTTTAACAGAAGCTCCTGTGCCGCTTTCAACTGTGAATGCCATTCCCTTGACTACATTATTGAAATAGGCTGTGTCGGTTACCAAAGGAAATTGTTTTTGTTTGAAGCGTTGAAGCTTAGGGTGGTCAGGATTGTTATTGATGGCTTTAATGATGTGCGGAATATAATAAAATCCACGGTTGGCGATTGTCGCTACCACATTTGCATTCTGAAGAGGTGTTATCAATAATTCCGCCTGTCCAATTCCCAGCGAAATAACAGTTGATGATTTCCATGAGCCTTTCCCGAAAACCTTATCGTAATATTTTACTGTTGGCACAAGTCCACGTAGTTCGTTTGGTAAGTCGGTGTTCAGCTTGCGGCCCACCCCAAAGCTAAGCGCATAATTGCGCCAGGCTTCAAAGCCTTCCGTAGTTGAATGGTATTTATCATTATCAACAATGCTTTTGAATACATAAGAATAATAAGAATTGCAGGAATGAGAAATAGATTCGTATAAGGCCAGAGGCGAACTGTGTGGGTGACACTTTGGTTTGCCACCCAGGGGAGGATAACCTCTTGCGCATGGATAACGTGTTTCCGGGTTAAGCACACCTTCCTGTTGGGCGATCAGGGCATCGATCAGTTTAAATGTTGAACCGGGTGGGTAGGAGGCCATTAATGCGCGGTTATACAGTGGGACAGCAATTGTGTCAAGTGCAAGTTTAGCATAATTTTTCGAGCGTGTACGGCCGACCAGCAGGTTTGGATCATAAGTAGGACTGGTAACAAGCGCCAGTATTTCGCCGGTGGAAGGCTCAATTGCAACAGCACTGCCGAATTTATTTTGCATAAGCAGTTCGCCGTATCGCTGCAACTCACGGTCGAGTGTACAGGTGAGCCCTTTGCCGGGAATGGAAAGGGTGTCGTATATACCATTCATAAAACTTCCTTTTTCGCGGTTGTGTACATCCACCATCATTATCTTAACGCCTTTTTTACCGCGGAGCTCTTCTTCGTATGATTTTTCAATGCCGCTGATACCAATATAGTCACCATCCTTGTAATAAGGGTTTGCATCAGTAATCGCTTTGTCTACCTCACCAACATATCCGAGGAGATGCGCGGCTGTGGGATACGGATATTTTCTCAGGGTACGTGACTGCACAAAGAACCCTTTGAAGCGGTACAGTTTTTCCTGCAAAGCGGCATAGGTTTCGGCCGATATCTGCTTTTCAAAAATGGAAGGCTTGCGCGGGGAGTTTGGCTTTTCCACTGCTTTCTTCATTCTTCGCATAAAGGATTCCCTGTCTATCCCAATGATTCTGCATAACAGAGCAGTGTCGATATTTTTGACCTGTTTGGGTAAGACCATCAGGTCGTATGCCGCCTCGTTAAAGACAAGCAATTTTCCTTTGCGGTCAAATATATAGCCGCGCGGAGGATATTGTGTGACATAGCGGAAGGCCTGGTTCTTGGCATCGAGTTTCAGGCTTTCATCAATGATCTGCAGGTAGAATAACCGGAAAATGTATACAATACCAATAAAAACAATAATACCGATAACAATATATTTTCTATCTGCCAGCTGGTTATTCATTCACCTTTCCTGCTCTTGGTTGAGAAGTATTGGATCAGTATGCATAATCCCAATGTAAACAGGCTGCTCATGATGACCCTGAAAAATGTAGAAAAGAATTCAGTTAAACGAAAAACCTCAATGTAAAATAATACAAGGTGATGCAATATGATCAGGACTCCTGCGCAGGAAATGAACCACGGAGTACCCATGTATCGTATTGTTGGCTGCATTCCGACCTCGTATCCTTCACGCGGCGCAAAAAATTTAAAAACAACGGGCCTGGAAAAGGCCATAAAAACTGAGGCTGCCGTGTGCATTCCGGGTGTGTCATAGAACATATCAACCGCAAGTCCCATGATAAAGCCCAATATCAATAACAATGGCTTGGGTGTTTCGAATGGAAGGGAGATAATGAAGAGTACATAAACAAACGGATTTATGAAACGCCCCAGCTCAACATTTTTAATGATGAGTGCCTGTGTTAGCAACAACAGGATAAAGCGAATGGTATTTCTTGTGATCTCGTTTAGCACTGTTAGTCTTTCTTATCTTTTTGTGATACAGCCTCAAGGCTGTCTTGCTCAGCTTTCATAGTGTTGTTAACGATATACACATATGATAATTTTTTGAATTGGGTAGACAATTTGACCCTGATCGTAAAAAAAGGCTCACCAGATCTGATCTCAAATTTGTCTATTGTGCCGATCAGAATATTTTTGGGGTAAGTTGAGCCATACGGACTGGTTACAATTGTATCACCTGCTTTCAACTTCACATGATTAGGAATATCCGTTAATGTAGCGTAATTGTAATCATCACCTTCCCATGCAAGAGGCCCGAAGCTGCCGTCCTTTTTAAGCATTGCGCTTATTCTTGAATCTTTGTGAAGGAGCGACATTACTGAACTGAAGTTTTGCGATACGCTTATTACTACACCAACCACCCCGTCGGTAGATACTACCGCCATATCGGGTTTTATACCTTGTAAAGTTCCCCGGTCGAGGGTTAAATAGTTGTTCCGGCGATTGGTAGAATTGTTAACCACGCGCGCGCTGATGTATTCATATTTTTGCTTACGGGAACTGTCATTCACCGTATAGTGATTCGCGGAAGTGTTGATGAAAGAAGATGTTGAGAGCGTATGAAGTAATGCATTTTCACGCGACAATTGTTCATTCGTATATTTCAGATTAAAGTAGTCATTAACATCGGCATACATCTGAAAGATACCCCCGCTTATTTTATTTGTTGAATTGATAAAACTGGTTCGGTGGTATGCATTATTCTGAACAAGAAAAAACACACAGATGACCTCAAGGGAAACAAACAACAGCGTAAAATTATTTTTCCATAAAAATAATACGAGGTTGCGCATGGTTTAAATATAGTGGTGCATACAGCACAGGATCAAATTTAATTATGAACGGATGAGGAACTTGAACTTGTCAATGTTTTTCAATGCGATACCTGTTCCACGGGCTACCGCACGAAGCGGGTCTTCCGCAACATGTACAGGCAGCTTTGTTTTTAATGAAATTCGTTTATCCAGGCCGCGCAGCATGGATCCTCCGCCTGCCAGGTATATGCCGGTACGATAAATGTCGGCCGAAAGCTCAGGAGGCGTCATCTCAAGGGCGTTCAAAATAGCTTCTTCAACTTTTGAGATCGATTTGTCGAGGGCATGTGCGATTTCAACGTATGAAACATAAATTTCTTTTGGAATACCGGTCATCAGATCCCGTCCATGTACAGCGTAGTCTGGTGGAGGATTATCAATCTCAGTCATAGCGGCTCCGACTTCAATTTTTACACGTTCAGCGGAGCGTTCGCCGATTAAAATATTATGCTGTCTGCGCATATATTCCTCAATGTCGCTTGTGAATTCATCACCTGCGGTGCGTATCGATTTATCACACACAATACCTCCAAGCGCAATAACGGCGATCTCACTGGTGCCGCCACCTATGTCAATGATCATGTTACCCATAGGTTCTTCAACATCAATGCCGATACCGATAGCGGCTGCCATTGGTTCATGTATCAGGTAAACTTCTTTTGCGCCTGCGTGCTCGGCAGAGTCACGTACCGCCCGTTTTTCTACCTCTGTGATGCCCGATGGAATGCAAATCACCATCCGTAAAGAAGGTGTAAACAAGCGTCTGCCGGGGTGGATCATTTTTATCATTCCACGGATCATTTCTTCAGCGGCGTGGAAGTCGGCAATTACCCCGTCTTTCAGCGGGCGTATCGTTTTTATATTCTCATGGGTCTTACCATGCATTTGTTGCGCCTGGCGGCCGACAGCTATCACTTTTCCGCTATTACGGTCAATTGCCACGATCGAAGGCTCATCAACCACCACTTTATCATTGTGAATAATAATGGTGTTCGCGGTGCCAAGGTCAATCGCTATTTCTTCGGTTAAAAAATTAAAGGCCATGTTTTTATTTAGGATTAAGGATTTGCGATTTAGGATTTAATAAATCGTAACCTGTTAATTATAATTTTTATTTGTAATTCATCAATGTTTAAAGTGTCTTGTTCCAGTCATTACCATAGCGATATCATGTGCATCGCAATAGGCAATAGAGTCTTTATCTTTTATTGATCCTCCGGGCTGAATAACAGCTGTGATACCCGCTTTGCCGGCGATCTCCACGCAATCGGGGAATGGAAAAAATGCATCAGATGCCATTACCGCGCCTTTCAGATCGAATTTAAAATCAGTAGCCTTTTGTATAGCCTGTTTCAAAGCGTCAACCCGCGATGTTTGTCCTACACCACTTGCGCAAAGCTGTTTGTTTTTTGCCAGTACAATTGTATTTGATTTGGTATGTTTCACCAGTTTGTTCGCGAATTCAAGGTCGGTTTTTTCAGTGTCAGTTGGGCTTTGTTTTGTCACCACTTTCATGTCGGAAACAGTTTCGGTTTTCAGATCTTTGTCCTGTTCAATAACCCCATTCAATAAAGTGCGGAATGTTTTGACCGCCAGTTTCACTTGTTTTTGTTTTAAAATAATGCGGTTTGGTTTTTGCTTCAGCAGTTCAATTGCTTTAGCATCATAATCGGGCGCGATGATAACTTCAAAAAAGAGTTTATTTATTTCGCTTGCCGTTTCAGCATCAAGCTTTACGTTTGTTACAAGCACTCCCCCAAAGGCCGATACGGGATCTCCCGCCAGCGCGTCTTTCCAGGCATCAACTAATTTCGGACGGGAAGCAAGTCCGCAGGCATTGTTGTGTTTAAGTATGGCGAAAGTTGTATCTGTATATTCAGCAATTAGGTGAACAGCAGCGTCAACATCCAGCAGGTTGTTGTACGAAAGTTCTTTTCCGTTCAAAACTTCAAACAGTTCATCCATCTTGCCATAGAAAACACCTTGTTGGTGCGGGTTCTCGCCGTAGCGGAGTATTTTGGAAGCTGTAATGCTTTGTTTAAAAACATTCAGCTTTTCAGTTGTGTTGAAATAATTAAAAATGTTTGTGTCGTAATGCGAGGAAGTGTTGAATGCCTGTGCAGCCAATTGTTTCCGATCGGGAAGCGTGGTTGAACCTTTGTGGTCGTTCAATAATTTCAACAGGTGCGTATATTGATCACGTGATGAAACAATAACAACATCTTTAAAATTTTTAGCGGCTGCACGGATAAGAGAGATGCCGCCAATGTCAATCTTCTCAATGATCGTGGCTTCGTCGTTTGTTTTAGCGACAGTTTCCTCAAAAGGGTAGAGGTCAACGATCACCAGGTCGAGTTCAGGTATTTCGTATTCTTCAAGCTGTAGCAGGTCGCTTTGTAATTCGCGCCGGCCAAGTATGCCGCCGAAAATTTTCGGGTGTAATGTTTTAACACGACCACCCAAAATAGATGGGTAGCTGGTAAGGTTTTCAACGGGTGTAACAGTAACACCTAACTTTTCAATAAACTCCTGTGTACCTCCTGTACTGAAAATTTTCACTCCAAGTTCACTCAGCTTATGAATGATCGGTTCTAAATTATCTTTGTAATAGACGGAAATTAACGCGTTTTTGATCTTTTTTAATCCACTCATGTGTCCGATTATTGATAAACAAAATTATGCGTTTTTTAGAGCTAAAATCAAGATAATGAGCATTGTTGATAACTATTGATTGTTCATAATGTTGAGCAAAAAGGAAAGCCGTAAGCATGGAATATTGGGAAAGTTTAACAACTGTTTTTTGCTTTTCAATTTAAAGATTCATTCATCCGATTTTTAAAATCTCCTTTACTGATTTTGGTACTTTTGTTCAAATGTTATTCTTAACTATTTTCAAGGAGAGTGTTCTTTTCGCGATCCACGCATTGGTGGTAAACAAGCTTCGTACGTTCTTGTCGCTGCTGGGGATCACTATAGGGATATTCGCTATAATCAGCGTATTTACTGTAGTCGACTCCCTTGAAACAGGACTCAGAAAAAGTGTTTCATCACTTGGCGATAATGTTGTTTTTGTCCAAAAGTGGCCCTGGACGTTTGGTCCCAATTACCCCTGGTGGAAATACATCAACCGGCCTTTGCCTCGCGTGAACGAACTCGGGTTCATACAACGGAAATCGAAGTGTACGGATGCTGCTACCCTTACTATATCGGGCCGGAGAACGGTGAAGTACCAGAGCAGCAGTGTCGCAAATGCCGAAATAGTGGCCGTTTCGCATGATTACGACAGAGTTAAATTCCTCGACCTGGAACAGGGCCGGTATTTTACTGATATCGAATCGGCCGGGGGCCGGAACATAGCAGTGGTAGGAGCTGCTATTGCAGAGGGATTGTTCCCGGGCGGTAATGCAATGGGTAAAGAGGTGAAAATTGCCGGACGGAATGTTATGATCATTGGTATTATTAAAAAGCAGGGAGAAGGCATCAATATTTTTGGCACAACGGATAACCAGGTTATTTTGCCGATCAATTTTGTGCGAAGCATAATTGATATCAATAGTGATAATATTGACCCCTCTATTATGGTGAAAGCTAAAGCAGGAGTGAGTAATGATCAGTTGATAGATGAGCTCCGCGGGATCATGCGCGCGGTGCGTAAGTTAAAGCCCAAAGCGGACGATGATTTCGCGCTGAACCAAAGCAGCCTCATATCAAAACAGTTTGATAGTTTGTTTGATATTGTTGGAGTTGTGGGTTGGATAATAGGAGGCTTTTCAATATTGGTTGGCGGTTTCGGAATAGCGAACATTATGTTTGTATCTGTAAAGGAACGTACTCCTATAATCGGGATTCAAAAGGCATTGGGCGCGAAGCGATATTTTATATTGATGCAGTTTTTAACGGAAGCCGTTGTGCTCAGCGTGATCGGCGGGATAGTAGGCCTTGTGGTGGTATATGCCGGAACCCTCATTGTTGGATATATGGATATAATGGATATCAGTTTATCTTTTGGAAATATTATGATGGGACTCATTATATCAGGGGTTATCGGTGTGATATCCGGCTTTGTGCCTTCCTATACCGCGTCGCGACTGGATCCTGTAGAGGCGATCAGGAGTAATTAGAAAAAATGAAGAATTATAGATTTGTTGAATCGAGGAATTTTGAAATCAACAAATCTATAGCTCAACTCAATAATTCAAAAGGCGTACTCCGTTAAATAATTATATTGAGAAGTTAACTTGCCATTCTCACAAATTGTAGCTCTTGCAATAAGTCCTGTTGTGTCCTTTCCAAACAGGGCCGGGATAACCCTTTCTGTAAGTTCTTTGCCAAAATCCTCCGATGAATCGCGCGGCAATTCGCAGGGTAAATTATCAACTGCCATTATAGTAATGGTGTTTGCGCTGAATGGAGCGTCTTCTTTTTCTGTTGCCGGGTTGTAACCATAAAATGGTTCCGGTATTGAGCTTGCGCGTATTGTACTTGGTATGGAGCCTTCAATGTCGCAGGTAATGTCGGCAATAACACTGATGCGGAAGTCGGGCGACTTCATATCTTCCTTTGTAAAAAAATGTGCCGATCGTGGATCCCAGAAATGAGCCACTACAAGCAGATCGCAATTTTTCGCGTAGGGCAAAAATTTCGGCATATAATTTTCCGGGTGAGAATAAAAATCCCTGGAGTTCCATGCCGAGCCATCTTTCGCTTCAAAATAATCTTTTGAGTGCAGCTGGCAGTATACAGGTTCGCGATACAGGCAATGCGAAAATTCGAAGGGTGTTACCTTTCTTATTTTTAAAGCACCAAGTGTTTCTATAGCGCCATTCGCCACACGTCCGCCGCCCGTAAGTAATATTTTAATATTCGACAAACGAACCTTCTTTAATTCCTCTTCCATTTCAGCCCTGTCATGGCAAAGGTTTGCAGGCTTGATATCAAATAAATTATATTTTTTTCCATAACCTAAAATGCCATTGTAGGCACCAACAATTCCGGCATAACGTCCAAATCCTATGATGCGGTTATGGTTTATGTCGGTAAGACATTCGTAATCAACCATCGTGATTTTTTTGGCAATAAGCCCCTTCATGAGCTTTTGGTTGTGCGGCTGCTTCTTAATGGTATGCGAAAAAAACAAATATTTTTTTCCTGGAATTAAGGCATCAACAGGCACTTCTTTGATACCTATCAGAATGTCACAATGGCTGATGTCTTCCTGCAATGTCAGTCCCAAAGACCGGTATTCGTCATCCGTATAGCAGCGTATCGGACTTGGTTGAATATATATTTCGAGCTCCGGGTATTCTTTTAATAATTCCTTGCATTGTAATGGAGTAAAGGGTACGCGCTTATCTGGGGGTGTTTTGCCTTCGCGTAGGATGCCAAATTTCATGTGCAATAGTTTTAGGTTCAGGTTTTAGAGGATTATTAACCTGAAACCTGAAACCAATTTAACTTAATAAAGGTACAGTTTTTGCTAATTATCCATAACTTAGTAAAGTATTACAAACATATGGGGTCGACAGGCTTTTTGACAGCAGGTGAAATTGATTTGTAAGCATGCCGGGTGTTGTGAACGTGACCCGTTAATCCCAATTCTCAAATTCTAAGCGACGCTAATACGTACGCTCTTGCTGCTTAATACCAAGTATTAATTAGCAATGTTTCACGGGAAGCTCCTCCTTACTGCGTCCCTGTTGAAGCACGGAAAATGTGAGGATAGTTGCAAAGCGCTTCGATTTGCAGCGAAACTAAAGAAGCTAAGTATGCTGATGGCCCGCCCGTTTGCCAAAGCATATCGAAAACCAAAAGCAGGATAAGCATGTAGAAAGCTCTTCGATTGTCTGTTGGACCTGGGTTCAAATCCCAGCGACTCCACTGAATACACAGAAACCCTCAGAAATGGGGGTTTTTGTTGTTTATATATAGAAAATAAATGTTGTATTTTTATTTCTATGGAAGCAAAACCAATTGTTTTGATTATTGGAGCAGGAGCATCTCATGATTTGCATCCTGAATTTGGATTGGGTTCTCACCTGATACAGCATATTTCCGATAGGGTTACTGATAGAACATCACCTCATGATCGTTATCTATCAAACTTATTGTTAGAACTTAAAGAGGAGGGTATTAATACTTCCGTATGCTGGGACTTTGTTCATCATTTAGATGAGTACAGGCGTAGAGTAAAGCCCGCAAGTATTGATGAGTTTTTAAATGAGACCGATACTTATCCAGAATTTATTGCTGTCAGAACCAAATTTGAAACAATCGGATACTTCTCAATCTTGTTCAATATTTTAGGTTATGAGGGAGCTATTAAAAAAAGGCCGATAAATGGAGAAACCTGGATAGACACTCTTGCCAAAATTATAGATGAAAAGGGAATATGTTTAACTCCTAATGAAAGGCGATTAAACATTATTACATTCAACTATGATCGTAATATTGAACACTTACTATATACACACGACAGATTTAAAGAACGCCAACACCAAATTAGTGCGTTTATAAATAAATCTATTGTTCATGTTTATGGAAAAGTAGGAGACCTAAAATGGCAGAATCCTTCTAAATTTTTTGATTATGGGGAAGATAATAACGATTGGAAAAAAATTCTAGCTAATAAAGATGCTATCAAAATAATGTATAAAAACAGAATGACTGATGAAGTTGAAGACAAAGTATTTAATTGGCTGCATTGGAGGCCACATGTAGAAGTTTTCACTCTGGGATTCAGTTGGGATATGTTAAATTATAATCTACTTAGGCTTCGGGAACTATATAGGGATAATACAGAATTGATAGTAAATATCCATCCGTATAATGATGATGAGTTTGTTTACAGAAGAGCTATGGCTACAAAAGTCAGATCTGTAGTACCAACTGCCCAATTTAAATACTTGTCTTGTGCAGAGTTTTTAAATGAAACGCTTAATGAGAAACTCTAATTATTAAGAGACTTATTCGGATACCTCAGGCATCTTCACTCCATAGGTCGCCAGCAGGATAAGCATGTAGAAAGCTCTTCGATTGTCTGTTGGACCTGGGTTCAAATCCCAGCAGCTCCACCTTCGCCCGCCGAAGCTCTTTTTCAGAAAGACATAGTAAGGGTCAGGTTCACTATACTTCTTCCCGCCTTCCTGTTCAATTGATCACATACCTTAATTTCAGATAAATACAAAGCGTTTGAATTTGAGAAGGATTTAAAATCCGGATCGGGTAGGGATTTTGCGAAGAAAAGATTGATATAATTATACTCAGCGTTTACTCTCAATATTTTTCTAAAGCCTTCATAAACAGATGTTTGTATTTTAGAACCATCGTGTAGTTTCCCTCATAGAATACACACCCCGCTATTCCCGTTAAATTTTCAAACATATATACAAAATCACCCATAATCTTACATGGGTAATGTAAGGTAAATTGTTAAGCAGTTATCTGTTAATGGACGTCCGATATTTGTTCTATAGATACAAAATCAAAAGGCCATGAAAACTTCAGCAAAAAAATTAGTGAGTGCATTTATACTAATGACACTTTCAGCAGCAATCGGATTCGCAGGTAATTCGGGTACTGATACTTCAAAAATGGTGGTAATGCGTAATGTCAAATGTCTTGATGTAATTGTTAAAGCAAGTGAAAAAACTCATTCGCTTAGCGACATTACTCTTAAAGTATATCTTGGCAATGAAGTTGTTTTTGAGATCAATAATATTTCAAGGAAAAAAATATCTCTCAACGTAAATGAACATTATACAATTGAGGTGTCGAAAGAGGGGTACTTTAGTAAACTGGTAAGTGTTTCTACTTTTATGCCATCTGATGCGGATCTTGATGATGGTTATGTATATGAGTACGACCTCGACTTTGACCTCGTAAAGCAAAAAAAGGGAATCGACACTTATTACATGGATTTTCCTATCGCATTGATCTCTTATAATGGCATTAAAGATAAATTTGACTATAGCCGAAAATATACAAAGCATATTGTGAAAGAGATAAGGAAAAACACTGGTAATACTTTCGCTAAAACATATACCCGTGAATAAATATTAATAGTATTAAAGGATCATGAATGTGAAAACAGACTTTTTAATTCAAAGAGTCTGTTTTTTATCATTTCTCCATTTCCAACCGCTGATCCCCCAATTCCAACCACTTAAATGAATATGCCCGAAAAACGAAAAAAATAGAACTTTAATTAGTACTTTTCACGCCTAATTCGGGATGATGCGTTTTGTTAAGAATATTACCCTTTTAATTGCGATTATTTTTTCAGTTGAAGCTCTTGCCCAAACGGCCAGCATCCGCGGTTTTGTTTATACCAGGGACAATGGAGAACCTGCCATATTTACTACAGTTTATTTAAGGGGTACAACGCTTGGGGCTACTTCGGATGTAAATGGTTATTATTCTATCTCCAAGGTCCCTCCCGGAAATTACATCCTGATGGTTACTTCAATTGGCTTTGATACTATCCGGGAAACAATATCGGTTAAAGCCAATGATATATTATCAAAAAAGCTTTATCTCGTTAAGTCGAGTGTGCAGCTTACCACCGTTGAAGTGTCAGCTGAAACAGAGGCTAAGAAAACAGATGCCAGAGTGTCTGTGAATACAATTACTCCTAAAGAAATAAACAAGATCCCGTCTGTTGGAGGTGAACCTGATATCGCTCAGTACCTGCAGGTATTGCCGGGTGTTATTTTTACGGGCGACCAGGGGGGGCAATTGTATATTCGCGGAGGTTCACCGGTTCAGAATAAAGTTTTAATGGACGGAATGATCATTTACAATCCGTTTCACTCTATCGGACTTTTTTCGGTATTTGATATGGATATTATTCGTCATGCCGATGTTTACACCGGTGGTTTTGGCGCGCCATTTGGCGGGCGTATTTCATCCATTATGGATTTCACAACACGTGATGGCAATAAAAAACGTTACAGCGGAAAAGTGTCCGCCAGTCCTTTTGTGGGTCGCATGCTTCTGGAAGGCCCAATTTTTAAGGCTAAAACGGAAGAGGGAGGGAGTTCTTCATTTGTATTGTCGGCAAAAACATCCTACCTGCCAACCACATCCAAATTTTTGTATTCATACATCGACCCGAATGGTCTCCCATTCAGCTTTAATGACCTATATGGAAAAATATCCCTGAGTTCTGCTAACGGAAGCAAGCTGAATGTATTCGGGTTTCATTTCGATGACCATGTGAAGTACCAGACCGTTTCGGATTTTAAATGGGTGACGGGTGGAGTGGGAAGTAATTTTGTATTGGTGCCGAGTGCCTCGCCCATACTTATCCAGGGTAATTTCGCCTATTCAAATTACACGGTTGATCTGACCAGCGCGTCCGACGATCATGCACGTAGCAGTAATATAGGCGGCTTTAATATGGGTATCGATCTTACCTATTTTCTTAACCGGAAAAATTCATTCAGGTATGGCATAGAAGTGGTCGGCTTTACAACGAATTTTAATTTTTTCAATTCAGTTAATAGGGAAATTACCCAGCAGGAAAATACAACCGAACTCGGAGGATACCTGAGTTATAAATTCCTTTCGAAAAACGAAAAACTTGTTCTCGAACCCAGTTTGAGAACACAATATTATGCCTCGCTATCCGAGTTCTCGCCCGAACCGCGTATTGATGGTAAGTATAACATAGCCGACAGGTTGCGGTTTAAATTTGCGGGCGGCTGGTACTCGCAAAACCTGATCAGTGCTACGTCCGACAGAGATGTGGTAAACCTGTTTTATGGATTTTTGAGCGGGCCGGATAATCTCCAGGCACAGTTTACAGAGAAGGATGGAGATGTGAGAGACGTTAGTTCACGTTTACAAAAGGCCAACCACATGATAGCCGGGTTTGAATTTGATCTGTTCAAACATTTAGAACTTAATATTGAAGCGTACCGTAAAAATTTCACACAGCTTACCAATCTTAACCGCAATAAGCTTTATGAAGATAACTCGGATCCCGATAATGTGACCAAGCCTGATAACATGAAAAAAGATTTCATAATTGAAACAGGTAAAGCCCAGGGTATTGATGTTACGCTAAAATATGATTACAAGCGTTTCTATTTTTGGGCTGTATACTCACTTACCTATGTTGACCGCTGGGATGGCACTATAACATATAATCCTGTTTTCGACAGGCGACATAATGTTAACCTGGTGGCCTCGTATACTTTTGGCAAAAATCTGAATTGGGAAATTGACGCGCGCTGGAATTTCGGATCGGGTTTTCCTTTTACACCAACCGGTGGATTTTACGAAAAGCTTAATTTTTCAGGTGGCATCAATACTAATTATACCACAACCGGAGGTGAACTTGGTCTCTTGTATGGCGACATAAATTCCAAACGACTTCCGGCCTACCATCGTTTCGATATGAATATTAAGCGCAGGTTTGAATTAAGTGAACGTTCAACCATGGAAATTAGCGCGGGAGCCACTAATATTTATAACCGCGAGAATATTTTTTATTTTGACAGGGTTCTGTACAAACGGGTGAATCAACTCCCCATATTGCCAAGTATAAGTGCAAATCTTACGTTTTAAGCAGGGTATAACGTAAATTGCTGCTGCCAGATCACAATTTATTTCATAACTTTAGCTTGATGCAATTGGCATTATATTTGAATTATTTTTACAAACCAAAATCCATAAACATGAAAAAGATCATTCTATTAACAGCTACGGTTGTTGTAACATCAGTAATGTTTGCTCAGCGCAGTTCTGCTCCGGTAGTGCAGCCTGCGACTCAGTCTAATGAGCAACCAACTCCTGTTCCTGCCCGGCCTGAAGTTCAGCCGACTCCTGTTCCTGCTCAACCCAATATTCAACCAAGCGCTGTTCCTGCTCAGCCAAATCCTGGTTCTGCTCAGCCGGCTCCTGTGGCTCAACCGGCAGCCCCTGCAGCTCAGCCCGCGAATGGTCAAAGTCAGCAGCCAAACAACTATGGCAAAGGAGTAAAGGCGGAAAAAAAAGAGATCAATCAGAATAGAAAAGAAATGAAAGCCGAGCATAAAGCGGAGATGAAAGAAGATAAAGAAGCAGTTAAAAATGCCAAACAGGAGCTTAAAAACGACAAAAAAGAAAATCAGGCGGAGAAAAAAGAGTTGAATCATGATGGTCATAATCACGATGGGCATAACCATCCCCATAACCATTAATAATTTTTCTGGCTTATAGGGCAGAATATTATACCAATTTGATTTAACTTTTAGTCCAATCAATATTGGTATAATGCCGATCGGATAGCTGTTTGGGCCAATGAAATTGGACCATTACAGATATCACATCGGTATTATTTGTGCATGAAGTTGTTATTACCAATAGTAGCAGACTTATTTTGAATTAAAGTGTCTGAAGTCCTCACTTATTTTTTGGACCAAGAAGCTGTATGTGCAGAAGTCGATTTTCCAGACAGGGAAATCGACTTCGCTCTTTTTCTGTAAAGGATAAACAGAAAATACAAGATGAATTAGCCTTGAGAAGTAACGAGTTTGATGTGTATCCCGAACTGAAGCAATTGCTGGAGACGATCACCGGATCGGTATAATACTGAAGGGTAGAGCAGCTTCAAATATTGGGCAAATATTAACATGGCTGCTTAGTTTGTTGATAATAAACTATTTAGCTGCCGGTAAAACCCCCTGTATTTTTATTACAGTCCCCCAAAAATATTCGTATTTTTGTGAAACTCCTTTAAACTTATTTCTACTATGTCAGCAGGCACCAAATACATTTTTGTAACAGGTGGTGTGACATCCTCTTTAGGTAAAGGAATTGTGTCGGCTTCGCTGGCAAAATTACTCCAGGCACGCGGCCACACTGTGACTATACAAAAGCTTGATCCTTACATAAATGTTGATCCGGGAACCCTCAATCCCTATGAGCACGGCGAGTGCTTTGTTACAGATGATGGGGCAGAGACAGATCTTGATCTCGGACATTATGAGCGGTTTTTAAATACGCCTACATCACAGGCAAATAATGTTACAACAGGTAAAATATACCAGACAGTAATTGAAAAAGAAAGACGCGGTGACTTTTTAGGAAAAACAGTACAGGTCATTCCGCATATTACCGATGAGATCAAGGACCGTATCCGCGCTTTAGGGAAAACAGGGAAGTATGAAATAGTCATCACCGAAATAGGTGGCACAGTCGGCGACATTGAATCGCTTCCTTATATAGAGGCGATCCGTCAGTTAAAATGGGAGCTTGGAAAAGATTGCATAGTTATTCATCTTACACTTATTCCATACCTGTCAACCACAGGTGAATTAAAAACAAAACCTACTCAGCATTCAGTTAAGTTAATGCTTGAATATGGGGTTCAGCCCGATATCCTGGTGTGTCGCGCCGAACATAAAATAAGCAAAGAGCTAAAAAATAAGATCGCCCTTTTCTGTAATGTGGAAGCTCGCGCTGTTATTGAAGCCATTGATGCCAGCACAATTTATGAAGTTCCATTGTTCATGGAAGCCGAAAAGCTGGATATTGTTGTGCTCGAAAAGCTGGGTCTTCCTGTTAAAGGAGAAGCTAAATTAGAAAGCTGGAAACATTTCCTCGCCGCTCTTAAAACCCCTAAAACAGAGGTGCGTATAGGTTTGGTTGGAAAGTATATTGAACTGAAAGATTCGTATAAATCAATTGCCGAGTCTTTTATTCATGCCGGTGTGGCCAATGAGTGTAAAGTGAAATTGGAATGGATACATTCCGAAACAATTACTGAGGAAAATGTAGGTTCCAAACTTAACGGATTAACAGGCATTCTTGTTGCTCCCGGCTTTGGCAACCGTGGTATTGAGGGAAAGATCAATGCTATTAAATTTGCCCGTGAAAATAAAATCCCGTTTTTAGGTATTTGCCTGGGAATGCAATGCGCCGTCATTGAATTTGCCCGTAATGTAATGGGTTTGAAAGGTGCTCACTCTACGGAAATGAATCCCGAAACAGCTCACCCGGTTATAGACCTGTTGGAAGCGCAGAAAAAGATAACCAATAAAGGCGGCACAATGCGCCTTGGAGCCTATACCTGCAAAATAATTGAGGGCACGAAAGTTCTCGAGGCATACAAAACCGCTGAGATATCAGAACGCCATCGTCACCGTTACGAATTTAACAATGAATATTTGGGTGATTTTGAACGGGCAGGTATGGTAGCCAGTGGTATCAATCCCAATGCGGGTTTAGTTGAAATCGTTGAATTAAAAGACCACCCGTGGTTTGTGGGTGTGCAGTTCCATCCTGAATACAAAAGTACTGTTGAGAATCCCCATCCTTTGTTCGTGAACTTTGTAAAGGCCGCTGTTCATGTGGCTTCACTGGTACACTAGCTCTGCATTTATTTATGGAATTCATAGCAATAAGGCAACCCCGGCCTGTCGTATTAATATTTTAATCGACCCGATGGCATTTAGTATAAACAAGTATCTTTGCCAACCAAGGAATATACCGTTTAGCTGTTCGTTGTTAAGGGTGGAATGCGGTTTTGAAAACAGGTAAAAGAAATTTAGAATAATACAATGGATAGAAATTCGATTATTGGGCTGGTACTTATTACTGGAATAATGCTGGGTTGGATGCTTATGAGCCAGCCATCAAAAGAAGAGCTTGAACGCCAGAAAAAATTACGCGATTCAATTGAACTTGTGCAGAGTAAGGAAGAGGCTAGGCAAAAAGACCTGGCTGCAAAGATAGCTTCCGGTAAGGATTCTATAAAGACTTTAGCCCCTGCTACGATCAGTATGGCAACTGTAGACAGTGTCGTAATCAACCCCGATTCTTTAGAAGCTCTTCAGATCAAACAACGCTACGGCGTTTTTGCAGCTGCTTCTCAGGGCGAAAAAAAGGAACTGACAATAGAGAATGAATTATTGAAGGCCACAGTATCAACACATGGTGGATATGTTGCGAGTGTGGTTTTAAAGAAGTATAAAACCTCTGCAGGTAAGCCGCTTGTGCTTTTCACGGAAGACTCTACTATCCAGGCACTGGAATTTAATACAGCGAACTCTCATCTCTTTTCGACGAACGATTTTTATTTTACCCCTGAAACAAAGCCGGTAATTGTAAGCGGGCGGGACTCCGGTTCGCTTGTGCTGAGGCTGTATTCGGATGATAAGTTGAAATACATTGAGTATGTATATAGCCTGAAAGGAAATAGTTACCTGTTAAAGTATGATGTGAATTTTAAAGGTATGAATGACATTGTGGCCGCGAATGCTTCAGAAGTCAACCTGAAGTGGAGTATGAAAACACCTTCGCAGGAAAAAGACCCTGAAACGCAACGGAATGCATCTACCATTTACTTTAAATACCTTGATGATGAAGTGGATTATATTAACCAGACTGCGGATGAGAAGAAATCACTTGAGGCAAAGATAGAGTGGGTGGGTTTCAAGCAGCAATTTTTCACCTCGGTGCTGATGGCTGAAAAGGGGTTTGAAAAGCCAACAGATATTGAAACACTTGGTGACGCTGCATCAACTACCCGGATAAAAACCTTCACAGCCGACCTGAGTATTCCATTCAACCATATGCCCGCTGAAGGTTTTGATATGCAGTTTTATTTTGGTCCTAATCATTATAAAACCCTTAAAAGCTATGGCCATGACCTGGAGAAGCAAATTTACCTGGGCTGGAGCATTTTCGCGTTTGTGAATAAATGGATCGTTATCCCAACTTTTAATTTCCTGAGTCAGTTTAACATGAACTACGGGATCATTATTTTGCTGCTTACCATTTTCATTAAAATAATTTTGTTCCCTATCGCTTTCAAGACATACCTGTCATCTGCCAAGATGCGGATACTTAAACCGGAGATAGATGAGATAAATAAAAAATTCGGAACGGACGATCCCATGAAAAAGCAGCAGGCTACCATGACTTTATATAAACAGGCAGGGGTGAACCCTTTGGCAGGCTGCATACCTGTGCTTCTTCAGTTGCCTATCCTGGCAGCTCTTTTCAGCTTTTTTCCATCCGCGATCGAATTGCGCCAGCAAAGTTTTTTATGGGCCACCGATCTTTCAACTTACGACTCTATATATGATCTTGCTTTCAAAATACCATTTTATGGCGATCACGTTAGTTTATTTACATTGCTCATGACGGTATCTACAATACTCTATACATACTCCAACAGCCAGTTGATGGGTTCAACTGAACAAATGCCCGGAATGAAATTTATGATGTATGCCATGCCGGTTATTTTCTTAGGGGTGTTCAATAATTATTCCGCAGGCTTAAGTTATTATTACTTTCTGGCCAACATGATCACTTTCGGACAAACGTATGTGATGCGCAAATTTGTTGATGAAAAAGCACTGCATGCTAAAATACAGGAGAATAAGCGTAAGCCTGTTAAGCAAAGCAGTTTCCAGAAACGCCTTGAGGAAATGGCTAAGCAACGCCAACAGCAGGTAAGAAAAAGGTGATTTCTGAAACACCTGTTTTTTTATAAATACCCCGCAATACTATTTTACTGAGGTTGCTTCATTCAAGCAAACAGATTATATTTGTTTTAGATAACGTTAGAGCAAATAGAAACAATATGCCTTGTTATCGGTATTTGAACACATAAAACCAGCTACAAATGAAAAAAAATCTACTATTTAGCTTATTGCTGACCTCCCCTTTTTTGAGTGCAACGGCTCAGAAAACGCTTACATGCGACAAATCGGTTTATGCTCCGGGTGTACAGATTGTATTTACCTATACAAATGCGGTATCCACAACAGACTGGATCGGTATATACAACCAAGGGATTACGCCCCAGGGGGCTAATTATGAAACCTGGAACTATGTTCCTAATTCCGGTAACGGGACAAAAACATTTTCTAATAGTTTGGCCATTGGTACCTACGATAGTTATTTTATGTGTTGCGATAAGTATGATTCAATATTTGTAAAAGGGCCAACTTTTCAGGTAGCCAACAGTACTGGTGTTTACGATCATTTAAGCAACGATCTGTTCAGTATTTACCCAAACCCGGCCAGGGGATTCTTTACAATGGAGTTCAGCAAGGAAACTTCCGGAATACTTGAGATCTATGACCTTGCCGGGCATTTGGTTTATAACAATTCGGTTAAAAAGATGAGTACATTACCTGTTCAGGCAACAGGGCTCAGTAAGGGTATATATTTAATAAAGTTTTGTTCAGCCGAACAGATATATAATCAGAAACTGATAATAGAGTAAATAGTGTTTTTTTTGGATGAAAAGGATAAGAACAACTCTTATCCTTTTTTTATTAGCGTGAACAGAATATCCACCTTATTCTAAATACCTCTCCCTGATTACATTCATGTGATGCAATTGGTGGCCGGCAATAACGTAGATGAGAGAACGTACATTCATTTTGTTTTTATTCGCGATACCTTTCCTGTCTAGCTCACCTTCATCAAAACTTTTGAAAAGATAGATGTTTGATTTACGCAGCACACTGAACTCATGTCCCATGTCAATGAGCCGTTGTTTTGAAAAGTTGGCATTTTTCACATAGTTGTTCTCATCAAAACCTGGCAGCTCCTGGGCATCGTCACGTGCAAAGCAAAGCGCACGGTAGGCCATTATGCGTTCGGTATCAATAATGTGTCCTATTACTTCTTTAATGGTCCATTTGCCAGGTGCATACGCGTAGTCTTCTTTTTCTTCATCAATTTCGGATAAAAGAGCAGGCATTTTAAATATACCATTGTCAAGGGCTTTTAATGCATCATCTTCTTTCACCAGTTTTATATAAGCTTCGTAATAGGCCGGATGATCGGCGGGTTGAGGACGTCTGATCATAGAAATAGCTGTTTGTTGAACGGGATTGTAAAATTCTACTCTGTATAATTTTTGAGTTCCTGCTTCACAAATTCAAGCAGCTCGTGTACATATTGTTTTGAGAAATCGAATTTGATCCCCGCGGCCGCGTAAATTTCAGGTATTGACCGGGTATAACCTAGTTTTAAAGCCGCTTCATAGCCATCAAGGGCTTTCTCAGGGTTGGTTTTGTAATTTTTCCACATAGCTACCGCACCCAATTGTGCCATGCCATATTCAATATAATAGAAGGGCGAATCAAATATATGCAGTTGCGCTTTCCAACTGTGCGCGCGATATTCTTCAATGCCGGTCCAGTCAACTACGGAGCTGCTCATGTCCTTAAGTAAGGACTCCCAGGCAGCTGTGCGCTCCTCCGTTGTATGATCTTTGTTTGTATATATCCAATGTTGAAACTTGTCAACTACAGCTATCCAGGGGAGCATGCGGATAACCTTTTCAAGCTGTTCCCTGCGGGCACGTTTTAAATCATTCACATTGTTAAAGAAAACATCCCAGTGTTCCATCGATATAAGTTCCATAGACATGGAAGCGAGTTCGGCCACTTCGGACGGATAATCTTTAAATGAGTTAAGTTCGAGGTGATTGGTTAAAAATGCATGTATCGCATGGCCGCCTTCGTGTACCATTGTTACCAGGTCACGGTGAACGCCGGCCGCGTTCATAAAAATAAAAGGCACACCTGTTTCGTTCAGCGAATAGTTGTAACCGCCTGGAGCCTTGCCTTTGCGTGAATCCAGGTCAAGCCGGCCGAGGTCTTTCATTGTTTCAAGACATTGGCCGTAAAACGGGCGCACTTTATAAAAACATTGAATGGACTTGTTTATCAGGTCTGCAGCGTCATTGAACGGATGAAGAGGTTCCAACTGCCCGGGATCCACGTCCAGGTCCCATGGACGGAGGCTGTTAAGGTTCAGTTTTCTCTTGCGTTGTTCGTCCATCTGAGCGATCAAAGGAACTACCTCGGTTCTGATGACATCATGAAAGCCGAAACAATCCTGTATGGTATAATCAAAGCGCCCCATCGCTTTGAACATATAATCGCGGAAGTTGTCAAAGCCGGTATTCGTTGCTATCTGCTGCCGCAGTTTTATAAGCCCGTTAAATAATTCATCCATCCTTTCGCGATCCTGCATCCTTCGCTGATGTATAAGCAAGTATACTCTTTCGCGCTTTGGACGGTCATTGTTCTTTAAGTGAACTACTGCTTGTTGTAAAGTGAGTTCTTTCCCGTCAAAGTTAATTGTCATCTCACCCGACCATGCAGCATACTTTTGTTCTTCAATGTCAAGCTGGGTATATAGGGGGATGTTTCGTTCCCGGAATAATTCCAGGTCGTTTTGAACGTCTCTTAAATATATCCTGTACTTCTCTTTATCCAACTGATCCCGGTAGGGGGAATCCATCAGCTTTTTATTAAATGAATCGGAATATAATTCAATGTGAGGCGATATTTCTTCACAGAAAAAGGTGTAGGCTTCCCTGTATTTTTTATTTGCTGTATCGCAGGTCATACGGATATAACGCCAGGCTCTCTCTTCACTCAGGATGGCTGTGATTTCACTGAGGTCCAACAGCCATTTTTCGAGTTCGTCAACAGCATGAACAGGTCGTTCTTTTAACTCTTTAAAATAAGGTGCAAGTTGTTCCCAGGTTTCAACCTTGAATTGCTGAGGCAGTAACTGGCGCCTGAGTTTGATAGGGACTGTGTCCGGGTGATTCATCTATAGATAAATAGCGGTACGAAAACGGGCTATGCGGCACCGGTTTTTCTTGTGGTTTGGGTTTTCTTTGGTGCTGCCGTTTTCAGGGGTTTGGACATAGAGTCTTTAACTACAGGTTTGCTGTATGTTTTCGCTTTTTCCTCGGCTGCAATTTTTACTTTTGTTTTTTCGGGATCAGCATCATTGCTATTTGCCTTTTCTTTAAGAAGATCATTCTTTTGAAGAACATTGTACCAATTAATCACTTTTCGGATATCGGAAATATATACCCTCTCTTTGTCATATTCGGGCACAGCCTCAGCAAAAAAAGCTTTCAATGCGTCATCAGCCGCTTTATGATCAAGGGCAAATCCTCCTGTTAATTTATCCGAAATTTTTTTCAGGACATCTTTAAGGGGCATATCTTCACCTGTGGTAAAAATGCTGATATCTTCCAATGCGCTTATACGCTGGGTAGAATAAGTGGGAACCCGTTTTTTTTCAACGATCGATTCAACGATCAACCCGTTTTTTGTTTGAGCAACTACTTTGTATAGCCCGCTCATTCCTGCAATCGAAATAATACCGCTTAAATCCATGATCAGTTTTGTTATTTATACGCAAACGTAATGATTTTTGAGCAAGCTGCAAAACCTCCTGTATAGGGTTAAACGATATCCGGTAAAAAAGGCGCTCAACTGATTTTGGGCGCCTGCATTAAATATTATGGTTTATCTTACTTTGATACCACCATTTTACGTACAATTTTAGTGTCGCCTGCAATAAGCTGGTAATAATAAACCCCGCTGTTAAGCCTGGAAACATCTAAATTGAACTGGTGTTTGCCCGATGTAAATTCACCTGCTGCGATAGTGGCGATATCCTGACCGATCATATTATACAATTTAAGTTCCACACGCCCGGCCTTTGGCAAATTAATGTCAATAGTTGTAGTACCCGAAGCAGGGGTAGGATATGACCGCAAGTTATATTCCTTTATTGATCTCAAATCAGGGGCGGCGGTCAACAGATCATACTTTATTTGAGCATTATTCGCGCTGGTTTTCAGGTCAGCTAAATTGTCCCCCGCAAGCAGTGCAAAAGCCACTTCAACACTATCGCCTGGAGGTAACATGATAGGCCCGGTGCTTACCAGACTCATTACATCATTTCCTGGCGGTTTAATCAGGCCTGCATCGGTACGCATGGTTGAAAGCCCTGTATATTTTTTGAGGTTACTGAAACCCGCGTTAGGGTTTATCCCGGTTCCACCATCAATATTGTCAAACGCATAGGCACTGGCAGGAGCCGAATAGCTTAATAATTTTATACCGGCATAATAGCCATTGGCTTTCGTATAGTAAGTGTAGCCCATCCTGTTAACATTATCATAAGATGTTCTGTTGCTATCACCCCCCGCACCTTGTATATCCCAATCGGCCGCGATTCCGGCAAAAAGGTTGTTCAAAGTAGAAACTCCGTTGTTTTTAATAATGTATTTATACATTATATATTTCCTATCTGCCGGGGTTGACCATGCATACGATTTATGATGGATACCCACCCACAATGGTTTAAGGGCCAGGCTATCGCTCATATAGCCATCCGTATCAAAATCAGATAAAGCACCCGTTGTTATTCTTTTTATATTAACCCTCGATTTGAAATCTTTATCGCTGATACCGGTCATTCCACGTATCACATCCGATACAGCTGAATCCGGAACTCCGATCATTAAGCCGGCATCATACATGAGGTTAACTCCATTATATTTAAACCCCAAACCCTGAGTCGGAGGACTGTTATTCCAGCCGTTCATGCCTTTACTGGTAATAGATGTAGATATATCATTTTCATATACGTTCAGATAATCAACATTTACCACAATGTCGAATGTTTCAAATGAAGTGTATATGCCGTCACTGTAAGTTATTTTACATGTAACTACCGTATTTAATCCGGAAGTTGGTTTTATCTTGATTTTGAAAGGAAGACCGTTATTGTTTCCGGTTCCCAAAGTTGGAATTGCTCCCAAATTTACAGGTCCGGCAGTTAGTAGTGTAACGGCACCTGTTCCGGCCACAATTGACAGAGTGGCGGTAAGATTGTTTGTAGGAGCCAAAAAATTGGTGTAAATGCCGGTTACGCTAACCGTGTCATTTATCACAAAGGCATCATCATTTCCATCTGTCATTTTTCGGGTAGTCATTGATATCGAAGGCATTGCCGGATCATTTAATGCACGATATAGATTTACACGCCCCGAGCCAAGTTTATTTTTTAATGCGGAAGAATTAAGCGCGTAAATATCATCGGCAGTAACACATAGGCGTGCGGCAGTTTGTAACGCCGAATAGCCTGGAAAATACGAACGAACAACTGCAGCCGCACCCGCAATGCATGGCGTGGACATGGATGTTCCACTCATTGAAACGTATGAGCCGCCACTGTAGGTGGAATAAATAGAGGCACCGGGGGCACAGATACGAACACGATAATTATAACTTGAAAAAGCTGCTTTAGTGTCGCTTGATGTAGTTCCGGCTACACCCAGTGCATTCGGATAATATGCAGGATAAAGTAATGCTTCATCTCCGGTATTTCCGGCAGCCGCCACTACCAAAGCGTCCTTATTTATGGTTGCGTAATTTACAATGTCCTGTCCGTATTGACCACCAGTCCCTCCCCAGGAACAGCTGATTACCTTACAGCCATGTGCGGCGGCATATTGTATGCCAATGTAGGTACCTGTCAATTTTCCTGACGCGTCAGACACTTTAACGGGTAAAAATTTGCATTTAAATCCAACACCTGCAATACCCGTACTATTATCGGTTGAGGCAGCGGCTATACCGCTAACATGCACGCCATGCGGCTCGCTTTGCCACGTGGGATCATTATCGCCCATACCTATATCCCATCCGCTAAAATTATCAATATATCCGTCTGCGTCATTATCAATCCCGTCAATTTTATCGGCATAATTGTGTTTTATGTTGTTTTTCAGATCGGGATGGTTAGGCTCTGTTCCGGTATCAACAATTCCAATAACCACATTTGTATCACCTTTTGATATATTCCATGCCTGGGGCGCGCTGATCTTTGCGATGTGATACTGGCTTGAGGCTGATGGGTCATTTACATTGTATAATAACTTCGGAATAACATGAGGCTCGACATATTCAAAAACGCCCAATGCTGCGATTTTATCCAGTGCCTGTTGTAACGATAATTCGCTTGTATAAACATATTCATACATTAATGAAAGGTCAACCAGTTTTTCACCCATGGCATTATATGGTCTGATCGGGGGCTCTTCATTTGGATATATTTTACTGAACGACCGGACACCCATTTGCATCATAACTGACTTTAACGGAGTATAATTAATGTCCTCGATCGTGCATAGGGAGCGGTATTGTGGTTTCATTTTAAAAATGATCGTTTTGCTTATATAATCTTCACCATCACGCATATTGACGGGAAGTTCAAAACGGGGGGTGGCGGACTTAATATTATACTGAGCAGTAACGTCGGTAAACATTGATATTGCTGCAAACGCAGCAACCATATTAATTTGGTGGTATTTATTCATGAGAGATGGTTTTTGAAATGGTGTTAAAGGTATTTGTGTACCAAATTTCGCCATCCATCTTCCAATAAACTAATCAATTATTATAGATCATTAGGGGTCAATAAATGAATAAGTTTGTAGATGAACCTATATGGGAGGTATTAAAGATACCTGTCAAAGCTCTTCTCCGAAATGAGAAGGGCTTTGACAGGTTCAATCAAAAAAGGGGAAACGGGCCTTTGGGTCATAAATATCCAATGAGTACATAGGATTGGATATCAATAAAAACTACTACGATGGTCTGTAGAATAAGACTTAAATCATTATTGGTCAATTCTACTTTGAAACCACTAATTTGCGTACAATTTTATTATCTCCCGCGATAAGCTGGTAATAATAAATTCCGCTGTTAAGCCTGGAAACATCTAAATTGAACTGGTGCCTGCCCGATGTAAATTCACCTACTGCGATAGTGACGATATCCTGACCGATCATATTATACAATTTAAGTTCCATACGCCCGGATTGTGGCAAATTAACGTCAATAGTTGTGTTCCCTGATGAAGGATTCGGATACGATCGTAAAGAGTATGAATCCGATGCCTGGGTTGAAGGAGCTGAAGTAAACAGATCATACTTTATTTGAGCATTATTCGCGCTGGTTTTTATATCCGCCAGGTTATCGCCCGCAAGCAGTGCAAAAGCCACTTCAACACTGTCGCCGACAGGTAAGGTAATTGGTCCTGTACTTACCATACTCAATACATCATTCCCTGGAGGTTTAATTAAACCGGCATCTGTGCGCATGGTTGAAAGACCGGCGTATTTTTCGAGATTGCTGAATCCGGCGTTCGGATTGATGCCTGTTCCTCCATCAATATTGTCAAAGGCATAGGCATTTACAGGGGCAGTATGGCTCAATAATTTTATACCCGCATAATACCCACTCGCCTTCGTATAATAAGTATAGGCCATTCGGGTACCTGCATCATATGATGTTTTGTTGCTGTCACCTCCAACACCCTGTATATCCCAATCGGCACCAATGCCTGCAAATAAATTACTTAAAGTAGATGTTCCGTTATTCTTAATGATATACTTATACATGATGTATTTCTTATCTGCCGGGGTTGACCAGGCAAATGATTTATGACGTATAAGTACATTTAACGGTTTTAACGCCGCTGCATCATTCATCAGGCCTTCTGTATCAAAGTCGGAAATAGCACCTGTCATTACGCGCTTAATATTAACTACTGAATTAAAATCTTTGTCAGGGGTACCTGCCATGCCCCTGAGTACGTCAGATACAGAAGAGTCGGGCACGCCGATCAAAAATCCGCCATCGTACATAAGGTTAACTCCATTATATTTAAAACCCAGGCCTTGTGTAGGAGGACTGTTGTTCCAGCCCTGCATTCCTTTGCTGGTTACCGATGTTGAAATATCATTTTCATATACATTCAGGTAATCAACATTCACAACAATATCAAATGTTTCAAATGACGTGTATGTACCGTCGTTATAGGTTATTTTACATGTAATTGTAGTGTTTAATCCGGCAGTGGGTTTAATTCGGATCTTGAAAGGAGTGCTGTTGTTATTTCCGGTTCCCATAGTTGAAATTACGCCCAATGGGATAGCTCCGGTAGTGAGCAAGGTAACAGCTCCTGTGCCTGCGACTATCGTCATTGTAGCGGTAAGGTTTGTAGTAGGAGCTAAATAATTAGTGTAAATACCCGTTACCTTAACTGTATCGTTTATTACAAAAGCGTCATCATTCCCATCGGTCATATTCCGGGTGGTCATTAATATTGAAGGCATGGCCGGATCATTCACGGCACGGTATAGGTTTACGCGTCCTGATCCAAGCTTATTATTTAAAGTAGATGAATTGATTGGAGAATAAATATTATCGGCTGTAACGCATAAACGGGCAGCAGTTTGTAATGCCGAATAAGTTGGAAAATGTGAACGGACAACTGCGGCGGCACCTGCAACACAAGGAGCTGACATTGAGGTGCCGGTAAGTGAAGTATATGAGGTGCCACTATATGTGGAATAAATGGAAGTTCCAGGGGCGCAAATGCGAACACGGTAATTATAATTTGATGTGCTGTTCTTGACGTCGGTTGATGTGGTGTTGGCCACACCCATCACATTCATATAATACGCAGGGTAATATATTCTTTCATCTCCGTCATTTCCGGCAGCTGCAATAACCAACGCATTGTTATTGAAAGTTGCAAAATTAATAATGTCCTGTCCGTATTGACCGCCTCCTGTACCGCCCCATGAACAACTAATCACTTTGCAGCCATGAGCAGCAGCATATTGTATACCTGTATAGGAATAAGTAAGTTTACCTGTAGCATCAGCAATTTTAACAGGCATGAATTTGCATTTAAAACCAACGCCTGCAATACCCGTACTATTATCGGTTGAAGCAGCGGCGATACCGCTAACATGTACGCCATGTGCATCACCCTGCCAGGTAGGATCATTGTCTCCATTACTTCCCCCAAAAACAGATGTTCCCACATCCCATCCGCTGAAATTATCTATATACCCGTCTCCGTCGTTATCACCTCCACCGATCGGGTCAGCATAATTATGCTTGATGTTATTTTTCAGATCAGGATGGTTGGGTATATTCAAAAACACCCAAAGAGGCAACTTTATCCAGTGCCTGTTGTAATGACAATTCGCCTGTATAAACATATTCATACATTAATGAAAGGTCAACCAGTTTTTCGCCTCTTCCATTATATGGCCGGATAGGCTGTTCTTCGTTGGGGTATATTTTGCCGAACCATTGAACACCCATTTGCTGCATAAGCGCTTTAAGCGGAGCGTAATTAACGTCCTCAGTTGTGCACAGGGAGCGGTATTGAGGCTTCATTTTAAAAATGATGGCTTTGCTCATGTAGTCCTGGCCATCACGGGCATCGGCAGCAATTTCGTAGCGTGGGGTTGTTGACTTCAGGTTGTACTGAGCGGCAGCGCCGGTAAATATGAAGACCGCTGCAAACGCCGCAGCCGTAGCAAACTTGTAGTGTTTATTCATAGAAGATGATTTTTGCTTTTTTAAATAAAATAAATTTAATTTTTCTATTATCTGTTATTTTGAAACAACAAGTTTACGTACAATTTTATTATCACCCGCAATAAGCCGGTAATAATAAACTCCGCTGTTAAGCCTCGATGCATCTAAATTGAACTGGTGCCTGCCCGATGTAAATTCGCCCGCCGCTATAATAGTGATATCCTGGCCAATCATATTATACAATTTAAGTTCCATGCGCCCGGATTGTGGCAAATTAACTTCAATAGTTGTATTTCCTGACGAAGGGTTAGGATATGATCGTAAAGAGTAAGAATCCGATGGATGAGTTGAAGGAACAGAAGTGAACAGATCGTACTTTATTTGCGCATTGATGGCGCTGGTTTTCAGATCCGCCAGGTTATCACCGGCTATCAGTGCAAAAGCCACTTCAACACTGTCGCCGATGGGTAGGGTGATCGGACCTGTGCTTACCAGGCTCAATACATCATTCCCGGGAGGTTTGATCAAGCCTGCATCCGTGCGCATGGTCGATAACCCGATGTACTTTTCCTTATTGCTAAAGCCCGCATTGGGGTTGATGCCTGTGCCACCGTCAATGTTATCGAAGGCGTATGCATTTACCGGAGCTGTTTTGCTCAGTAATTTTATGCCTGCGTAATAACCGTTTGCTTTGGTATAATACGTGTAGCCCATTTTCGTACCAGCGTCAAACGAAGTTTTGTTGCTGTCGCCTCCGACACCCTGTATATCCCAGTCGGCAGCAATGCCGGCATACATGTTACTCAGGGTAGAACTTCCGTTGTTTTTAATAATGTATTTATACATTATATATTTCTTATCTGCCGGGGTTGACCACGCATATGACTTATGACGTATAAGTACATTTAATGGTTTAAACGCGGCTGCATCATTCATCAGGCCTTCTGTGTCGAAATCGGAAATGGCCCCTGTTATTATTCGCTTAATATTGACCACAGAGTTAAAATCTTTGTCCGGAGTGCCTGCCATTCCCCTGATCACATCAGATACGGCTGAATCAGGAACCCCGATCATAAATCCGGCATCATACATCAGGTTGGTTCCGCCGTATTTGAAGCCCAGTCCCTGTGAGGGAGGGCTGTTGTTCCAGCCGTCCATGCCTTTGCTGGTAACAGATGTGGCAATGTCATTCACCGTTACATTCAGGTAATCAACATTCACTACGATCTCAAATGTTTCAAATGATGTGTATGTGCCATCGTTATAAGTTATCTTGCAGGTAACGGCAGTGTTTAATCCGGCTGTTGGTTTGATCCGGATCTTAAAGGGGATGCTGTTGTTGTTCGCGGTTCCTAAAGTTGGGATTGCTCCCAGGGTTATCGGGCCGGTGGTTAGCAGGGTTACAGCCCCTGTTCCGGCAACAATTGAAAGGGTTGCGGTAAGATTGGTTGTGGGAGCCAAAAAGTTAGTGTAAATGCCGGTTACACTAACCGTATCATTGGCAACAATAGCGTCATCATTTCCATCGGTGATATTCCTGGTGGTCATCGATACAGAGGGCATCGCGGGATCACTTAATGCACGGTACAGGTTTACACGTCCGGAACCAAGCTTGTTTTTTAAAGTAGTGGAATTAAGAGCGTAAATATCATCTGCGGTAACACACAATCTAGCAGCGGCTTGTAAAGCACTATAGCCGGGAAAATATGAACGGACAACTGCTGCAGCGCCTGCAACACATGGAGTTGACATGGATGTGCCGCTTAAAGTGGAATATCCGTTTGTGCCGGTATAAGTGGAATAAATTGAGCTGCCGGGGGCACAGATCCGGACACGATAATTATAACTCGAGAACCCCGATTTTTTATCGGCAGCATCAGTTGAAGCCACTCCCAATACATTCTGATAATAGCCGGGATACTCCAATGTCTCATCTCCGGAATTCCCC
>JACPDY010000021.1:9013-16414 GCA_016183775.1 Bacteroidota bacterium | reverse complement strand
CCGGAACCGGCAAGTGTAACACCGCTTATAGATGGGTTTTGAGTTGAGCTTGTGAAACCATTTGGTCCGGACCAGGAGTAACCTGTTCCACCGCTCGCTGTAAGGTTAAGTGAAGAACCTACACAAACAAAGCCTGCACCACCTGCCGCAGCCACAGGCGCATTGGTAACCGCAACAGAAACTGTAGAGGTTGCCGAACAACCTGAAGCTGTAACGGTAACGGTATATGTTCCGGCAGCGGCTGGTGTTGCGCCGGTAATAATTGGGTTCTGAGTGCTGCTGGTATAACCGTTTGGTCCCGACCAGGAATAGGTGGTGCCGCCTGAGGATGTCAGGTTGATCGATGAGCCTTCACACGCTGTGTTGCTGTTGGCTGATGCGGTGGCAAGAGGAGCAGGAGTTATTGTTATGTTTGTTGTACTGGTTGCTGTGCAGCCCGAAGCTGTAACACTAACGGTGTATGTTCCTCCTTCAGCAGGCGTTACTGTACCAATGGTAGGATTTTGTGAACTGCTGGTATAACCATTGGGGCCTGACCAGGAATAGGTGGTGCCGCCGGATGAAGTCAGGTTTAATGCCGAACCTTCACATACAGGATTGTTGCCTCCCGCGGTTACGGTTGGTAATGGTGTAATGCTGACAGCAACTGTTCCGGTGGCTGAGCAAGTGCCTGATGTAACAGTAACTGTATAAATTCCTGCAGCGGTTGAAGTAGCTGAACCAATAGTTGGATTCTGCGAGCTGCTTGTATAACCATTTGGTCCGGACCAGGAGTAAGTGGTACCTCCGGATGAAGTTAAATTTAATGCTGCTCCGTCACAAACAGGTCCGTTGCTGTTTACTACAGCTGTCAAACCCGCGCTTATTGTAACATTTACTGTTGAAGTAGCCGAACACCCGGATGAGGTGACCGTAACCGTATATGTTCCCGATGCGGCCGCGGTTACGCTTCCGATACTTGGGTTTTGAGATGAACTAGTAAAGCCATTTGGTCCTGTCCAGGAATAGGTTCCTCCGCCTCCGGATGTTAACATGAGAGTACCACCAACACATGTAGTATTACTTGAGGCAGTGGCGACAGGGGCGGGGATAACTGAAATATTTACTGTGCTTGTGGAAGTACAATTGGAAGCTGTAACACTAACGGTATACGTTCCGGCATCAGATAAGCCAACTGCGCCAATTGTAGGATTTTGTACATTACTGGTAGCTCCCTGCGGTCCTACCCATGAATAAGAGGTGCCTCCGGATGCTGTTAAATTCAGCGCAGAACCCTGGCATACAGGACTGTTACCACCGGCAGTCGCGGTTGGTAACGGTGTAACACTAACCGCAATTGTTTCCGTGGCGGAGCATGTTCCTGAAGTGACTGTAACAGTATACGTCCCGGCATCAGATAAGCTAACTGCGCCAATTGTAGGATTTTGCATATTACTGGTAGCTCCCTGTGGACCTACCCATGAATAGGTAGTCCCTCCTGATGAAGTTAAATTTAATGCCGATCCGTTACAAACCGGCCCATTGCTGCCTACAACAACTGTCAGTCCTGAACTGATCGTTACACTTACTGTTGAAGTAGCGGAACATCCCGATGCTGTCACTGTAACGGTATATGTTCCCGATGCGGCAGCGGTTACACTTCCAATACTTGGGTTTTGAGTCGAACTTGTAAAACCATTTGGTCCTGACCATGAATAAGTTCCTCCACCTCCGGAAGTTAATGCAAGCGTGCCTCCAACGCAGGTGCTGTTACTTGATGCGGTAGCCGTTGGAAGTTGAGTTACCGTAACTGTTACTGGAGTTCGTGTTGTACTTACACAGGCAGGATTGGCTGTTAAAACAGTTTCAATATAATAGGTTGTGGTAGCTCCTGGTGTAACAGCTAATGGAGTTGTACCCATAGATGTGCCACCTGTGGTGGCCGCAAAAACTTCGTATGTAACACCGGTTGCAGGACCACTTGCTGTTATGGTTGATGATTGTCCGGCACAGATCGGGCTGGCAGATGCTGTTACAGTTGTTGCAGCTGCAGGCGGGGCACAAGCAATAACCTGGCAGTGGGCCACTTTTGTTGGTGTCAAGTTGTTGACTACAGGTGTAAATGTTGAGGCTACAGCCAGGTCATATTCAGAATATGTGGGTGTGGTCAATGTGGGACCATAGGAGGTTGTACTTGGGTTAAGACTTGTGGAACCGCATCCGGCAGGCACACCTAATTGGCCGGTGGCATCGGTACGGATTATATTATAATTAAAACCGGTCGATTGCTGATCTGTCATTACCATATAATATCCCTGATCTGCAGCCAGGCCGCCCTCAGGTAAAATGGATGATAAACCTATTGGTGTATATCCCCTTCCGAATATAATAGCTCCGGTACTGCTATTGACCTTGTAAATAGCTGTATAAAAAGCAAAGCTAAGCGGTTCGATCTGCATGCCGATCACGGAATAATTACCATCGGAGTTTTCCATAATGTCCTGAATGATCAATGTTCTCGGAGGAAAACTTGCGCCGTTAATTCTTCTGTTCAATCCTGTTGTTGTGGGAGCTGAACCTGTGCCGGTAAGTGTTACAAGAAAAGAGTGGTAGTCGTCATTACCGCCTAATAGTATGTTGCCATTGGCTAAACGCAATGCGGAATTAATATTCTGGAATTTGGTGTCGCCAGCTCCCCAGCGTCTGATGTATGTGAGTGTACCTGCTGTTGTGGTTTTAATAACAAGTGCGTTACTTGGATAGTCGCCATTACTGCTGACTGTTCCGCTTCCCTCTGAAGATTGGCCAACAAAGAAATAGCCATCGGCTGATTCTGCAACATCGTTAATATAATGTTCATCGGGGTTTGCGGTGGGAATTGTCCATACTTTACTCCATAAAAGATTGCCATTCGCATCAACTTTAAAACCCAGTGCACTTGCGGTATCAACTGTTGAAGCACTTACGCCATCCCAGAAATAATCAACCCCGCCTCCTACAAGAAATCCGCCATCGGAGGTCTGGATAACTGAGTTGCCATACTCATTGGATGTATTACCGGAGGACAGGTTAGGTAGCTGGTAACGTTTGGCCCAAACAACAGCTCCGTTATCGTCAATACGAACCAACACAGCGCCGCCATTTGAAGAGGAGCCTGTAATGATGTATCCGCCACCACTTACATTTTTTATATCGGAGAAATTGGTAGCAATACCACCTGTGTATGATTTTGCCCATACTACATTCCCGGCATTATCCACCTTAATTGTATTTCCGAAAAACGGAATGAATGTTGAGTTTAAACCGGTAAAAACAAATTCGCCGGCTGGGTTTTCGACCATACCTCCGGCGATATCAAAATTGGCCACATCATAACTTAACCTGAAGGTTGTTTGTGCGGATAGGTTAATGTTGAGAAGTACTGAAACAATTGTAATAATTAAAAAGGATGTAAAGTTTTTCATTTTAGTCAGATAGATTTTGTTGAACATTTTTATACCGATTATTTTACTAACGTAATATTCCCGTGTTTGCTAACTTCTTCTCCGTTTACATTCCCTTTCAGATAATAAACAAAAACTGCAGCATCCAGTTTATTACCTCTGAATGTACCATCCCATCCTGAAGCAGGGTTGGTTGTGTAGAATACCTTTTCTCCCCAGCGGTCATATATGGCGAACTCCAGGTCTTTAATACATTTACCGTATACATATAAGATATCATTTTGTCCGTCGTTATTCGGCGAGAATGCTTTCGGTACAAACAGATCTCCACAAGGGATCTCAATAAATACAGTTACAGTATCTGTTGCGGAACAGCCGTTTGCAGTAACAGTAAGTGTATATGTTGTTGTTTGAGTCGGTGAAGCTACCGGTGAAGGACAATTAGAACAGGATAAAGAGGAGGCAGGACTCCAGCTGAACGTTGCACCTGTTGTCCCGCTACCATTAAGTGTTGTGCTGTTTCCTGAAATGATCGTAACACTGTTACCGGCATTCGCGGTTGGTCCTCCCGTTGATGAAACAACTCCGGTTGTCGTAGCGGAGCAGCCGTTCGCATCGGTAATAGTTATTGTGTAAGTTCCGGCAGAAAGGTTGTTCGCTGAAGGACTGGTCGATCCCATACTCCAGGAATAGGTAAGAGAACCTGTTCCTCCGCCTGCGTTAGCGATCGCACTTCCATTAGTGGTTCCGCAGGGAGCCGCTGTTGGTGTTATGAGTATGACAATCGCGGACGGTTCCGTAATACTTACTGTGCTGTTGCTGTTACAACTGTTCGCGTCAGTAATTGTTCCCGTATATGTACCTGCGGTTAATCCAGCAACGGTAGCAGCCGTGCTTCCATTGCTCCAGCTATATGTAAATGGAGGAGTGCCGCCACTTATGCTTGCATTGGCGCTTCCGTTATTCCCACCATAACAGGTTGTATTTGATTGAACAAATGCACTGGCTGTTCCGCCTCCCGGATTTGTTACGGCCGCGGTAGATGTGGTTGAACAGTTATTTGAATCTGTTACAGTTACCGTATAAGTCGCGGCCGATAAATTGGATACCGTCTGTGCTGTTCCACCTCCCGGTAACCAGCTATAGCTGTAAGATCCTGTGCCACCATTAACCGTTACTCCGGCACTCCCGTTATTTGTTCCGCAAGAAGTAGCGGTGGATGATGTGGTGCCTGTAAGAGCACTTGGTTCTGTAATGGTAACGGAGCTGATTGCGGTGCATCCGGTTGCATCTGTTACGCTTACAATATAGGTACCTGCCGACAGACCTGTAATGGCGGTAACACCCGAAGTGTTGTTGCTCCAGCTATAGGTCAACGCACCTGATCCGCCTGATACTGCTACCACAGCGGATCCGTCAGTATTACCTTTACATAAAGGAGAGGTGCCATTCAGGCTGTTAATGGTTGGAGAAGGACTGTTGCTTACTGAGGCGACTGCAGTTGTTGTACAATTACTTCCATCAATTACTGTTACAGTATATGTCCCTGCTGTTAAACCCGAAACGGTTTGGGTTGAAGCTCCGCTGCTCCAGTTATAAATGAATGCGCCGGTTCCACCGCTTGCACTGACCGAAACGTTGCCATTTGAAGTCCCACATGCCGCGTTACCTGATGTAGTAACCGGAATTATGGCAGGTGCTTCTGTAATAATAATGGTTGTTGAACCGGGACATCCGGCATTATCGGTTATGTTGAGTGTATAGGTTCCAGCCGGAAGTGTTGTGAAATTTTGTGATCCGGAAACATTGCCAAAAGTAGCAACAGTGTTTGATCCTTTCATCAGTGTATAGTTGTAAGGAGATGTGCCGCCGGTTGCATATGCTGAAAAACTTCCTGTTGATTGACCAAAACAATTTACATTTACAATACCTGCAGCTGAAGCCGTAAGAGGTGCGCAGGCTGTACATGCAGGCAAGGATCCAAGACTTGTTACAACAGAAATATTTCCGGCATTATCAACAGCTCTGATCGGCCATGTACCCGGAGGAGTAATAGTAGCCGTGCTGCCAAAAGTTGTCCATAGGGTTACCGTTGTACCATTGCAAACAGGAGGGATGCACATCTGGAACGGGCAGATGCTGCAATCTGTTGTAGTTGATTGACTCTGCCAGGTATAAGGAGATGTTCCGCCTGAAACAGTAATATTACCATTCGTTTCCTTACATACGGCTAATGAGGCACAAGCTTTAACTGTAATGGTTGTTGAATCTTTTCCACAAGCCAATGTATAATAGATGGTATGCGTTCCGATACCTGCAGTTGTCGGGTCAAATGTTCCTGTTGCAGCATTAGTGATCCCTGTTCCGCTCCAGGTTCCGCCCGGAGTAACAGCAGTTAAATTTACCGCCGCGTTGCTTGGGCAATAAGGACCCGCTGGGTCAATAGATGCAATGCAGCAAAACAATTTCAAGGGGTTGCATGCTGCGAACGATGCGATGGATTGTACATAACCGGTTCGGGTACCTGTAGTTTGGGTTGTAGAACCCGCAACAATTACATCGTCATTGATACTTACAGCTACATCGAATACAGTGAATGGAAGCGTTACGGAACTCACCTGAACAAGGTTCGCATCGTATTTAATTACCGCATTACCGGAACCCACATAAACATTACCGCAACTGTCTATGTCAATTCCGCTGCTTCCCGGAACCCGTCCCGGATTACCAAAAGAGCCTGCATTATTAATGCCACCGGGAATGGATATAGTTGTAAGTATTGCGCCTGTACCCAGCGAAAGCAGCGAACGTTTTGAAAGAGTCGATCCGTTCTGGGTATAAACAAAATTTTTATTGGCCTTTATAGCCATTACACCTGAATTATCATACCTGTAAGATGGGTTATAATAGGCCAGATCATAAGTGCTGTTTGTTTTAAAACCAAAAAGAGTTGTAGATGTAAAGTTTTGGGTAATACGGCCAATGGAGTCCAATGTCAGGAAGTAATAATTTCCATTTGGCGCCGAGCAGATCGATCGAACTTCATTCGGAGCATTGGCCCCGAAAAGCAAGGCTTTATCAAAGCCTGCTATTTTAGTGGATATAACATTTCCGTTTGTTACATCAATATCAAATATAGCTCCGCGCAAAGTAAATATCCCCTGTGTGCCTCCAATAATCAGCCTGGTCTGATCGCAATTGAATGTTATATTCCACAGTTCCGATGACTGTCCTCCAATGCTATTATTAGTCCAAACGTTAGAGCCGCTTGTATTCACTTTCGAAAGTTTGGATTGTGTGCCAGAGGTAACATATGCGTTTCCGGGCAGGTCAACAGCAAAAGTTCCCAGCCAATAATTTGCCGTATCCCATGTTGTGTTGTACGTCCATTGAATTGCTCCGGCTGAATTATACTTTAATAATTTCATCGGCATATCGCCTCCGATAATATATACATTGCCTGCGCCATCTCTTTCACACTCCCAAATGCTGTTCGAGTTTGAAATGGTTGGTGTCTGCACCCATGGGTCAACGATCAATGTTTTGGATTGATCATAATTGCCTAATTCAAATGAAACTGATCTTCCTGTTTTAACAAATCGGGATGATATCGTAGCGGTATTGTTGCCCGCATAAAAAGTAGCCGGGCGATGCTCAATTATATTGCCAAAGGCGGTAGGAATAGCTAATTCTCCGTTATTATGCAATTTCATTCTTTTTGAATAATTCATTTTAACCAACGAAATATCTGCTCCCGGATGCAGGATCAATGAATATTTTATTCCATCAACCGGATGAAACACATATTCAACATCAATGTTTGGATACAGCTCCTTGTAAATTAGTTTCTTAAATCCTTTAATGAAATTGATATTCTTTTCAGAGTCGTCCTTCTGTGGAATGTTGTAACTATGGTAGTCGTTTGTTTGTTCCTGCGAAATAATTTCGGCTGCCGGATTTGCATTTTCCCATACAAAAT
>JACPDY010000021.1:0-8940 GCA_016183775.1 Bacteroidota bacterium | reverse complement strand
TTCTTCCTCTTCTTTTTTTATCCAGTCTTCCGTACTTTCAAAATGCTCTTTTTCATTCTCTTCTTTTTTCCAACGCCTCAAGAAACTATATGTAATTCCTTTGGAAGTAAAATAGATCATGGTTGATCCATTATCATAAGCATATAAAACAGGTTCCGTTGACTTATGTATGTGGAATTGACCTTTATTTTCAATAAATGATTTCGGGTTTTCCCACTTTGCTGACCAAGAACTGGAGCTATTTTGAGAATAAGATGTTGTGGTAACTATAAGAAGGAGAACTACAAGATTTGTAAGTAAATAGTATTTGATCCTTTTCATATTATATTAATACCCTGATTTAAGATGTATACTGTTAAAATTTATCGGAATTTATGAAGCCCGATATTTAACAATACAAGTGTAGGTAAGATGCAAAAGCGCGGCAAGGGGGCCGCCCCCTTATTCAAATTTTAATATTGACAACGGGCTTTAAAAGTTGTGCGAATAGATTACTAAAACGGAAAGTATATATACCTGGAAATACAATTATGAAACCAGGAGGGCTAATTGACGGCTCTTCCTTCTTCATCAAAAATGTTGCCTGTAATGCCTGACCCATCAAGGATATTAAGAATCCCTTCAATATGATAAATACCGCGGTTTATTTTATTACTCAAAATAATGATCGTGGTTTTATCTTTCAGTCGCCTGTAAAAGACGTTATTGTAGCCGTGCCACCAGCCGTTGTGGTATACGATCTTTGTGCCGTCTTTTTCGTCTATTAACCTCCAGCCATAACCATAGTTACGCTGCCCGGGGTATTCATGGCTGGTGCCGGAATAAGCTTCATCAAGTGTCTCCTTCTTTAATAGCTGTACAGTATAGAGTGCCTGGTCAAATAAAAACAGATCGTCAACTGTAGTGAAAATATTTTTATCACCAAGCACACCATCTAAATAGTCTATATCATACTTCTTCCAGTTGCCTTCGTAACCTGTTGTTTTATTATGGTTCAGATCAATGGTATCCGTAATACTTATGCGACTATTATTCATTCCGAGGGGTTTAAATATTTCCTGTTTCATAAAGTCTGCATAACTCACACCCGATACTTTTTCAATAATATTTACAAGCAAGGCATAATTCGTATTGGAATATTCGAATCTTCTGTTCGGTTTAAAATAGGGCAGGGGATGATTGGTTATCATTAGCTTTAATAGCTCATCATTACTGAGCGGGATATTTTTATAACAATAAAAGCTGTCGCAGAAATACATGTAATTGGCCAGACCCGAACGATGTGTGAGCAGATCCTTTACTGTAATTTTTTTATAAGGAAAATCCGGAAAAAACTCATCAATGGTTTGTGATAACCGGATCAGGCCCTGTTCCTTTAATATCAATATTGCTGTTGCAGTTAAAGGTTTTGAAGATGATCCCATTTGGAAAACCGAATTCAGCGTCAGGGAATCCTTTGTTTCATAGTTGGCATAGCCCCAGCTTTTTTTATATATCACTTGCCCTTGCTGGGCCACAAGTATATTACCATTGAATCCGCCGTGAAGGAACATGTATTTAAACAGTGAATCCAGCCGCTGTGCTTTTTCATTGGTGTTGAGCCTGGCTCGTATTTTTTCAATGCTGTCGTTTTGTAATGAATTGCTTCCGACCGTAATATGAGTTCCTTTAGCAGGTCGATTTTGGGGTAATCCACAGGATATAATGACAACGGTGGCAATACATTGTAGTCCGCAGCTAAAAAAGACTGATCTAAAACCTGACAAACAGTCTCCCGAAATTTTTGCTATCCTTCTCAACTCTTTTATACAATTGTTTAATGTGCGGTTGTTGTAAAAATCGCAGCACGCGTTTTTTTAACTGGCCGCTTCCTTTACCATGTATTATTTCCACCAGGTCGATCTTGTTCTCAACAGCTTTGCGAATGGCGTTGTTCAAAAGATCATCAATTTTACTTCCTTTATTGAACGATTCATGCAGATCAATTGAAATTTTTGACAAGGGAGTTGTTTGTTAGTTGTTAGTTCAGGGGATGTTATTGATGAGTGTCGACAACCGGCAAGTCAACTAACAACCAATAACCGTCATCTCTTACCCATACTTTATTTTAGTTCCTAAACGTAATACCGTTGTCGGTTTGATCTTATTTAGTTTACAAAGTTTATCAACCGTAGTGCCATATTTACGGGCAATTGAGTAAAGTGTATCTCCCTTACGAACGGAATAGTAGCCGGGCTTCAGTTTCACTTTTGTTTTAGCATATTTTTTTCCTTTTTTCAAATGTTTGTATTTGCCGGCTTTGTAATCATTGTAAAATTGAAAACTATTCAGGTTGATCTCAATAGTGTCGGCAACAAGCTTACATTCCGAGAACGAGAATAGTTCATTCGGATTCAACGGTTCGCCTTTGTAACGAACTTCAAAATGCAGGTGACTTCCATATGAATGACCGGTGTTACCGCCAAGTCCGATCACTTCTCCCGCTTTTACACATTGATTCGGTTGAACATTTAGTTTTGAAAGGTGAGCATAAATGGTTTCCAAACCATTCTCGTGACGTACTATGACCACATTGCCGTATGATTTATTACGTTTCGCTATACGAACCATTCCATCAAATGCACTTACAACTGTATCGCCGGTCTCAAGGTCAATGTCAACGCCAAAATGCGCTCGGCGGTGCCTCGGTCCGAAGTTTGAATTGGTGCGGCCAATGCGGGGAATGAAGCATTGTGATGAATAAATACCGGTTAAAATAAGCTGAACACTGTCTTTAAAGCAGGCGGGGTCAAAATTGTAAGGATGGATAACTGTTGTATCCCATTGGGAGTACATGATGTAAGCCGGGAACATGCAAACTGAATCCGAATGGGTCAATAATGGTTTTGCGCTCAGGGTATTGAATCTGTTTGCTGAAGTATCAGCATTATTAGGCCTTTCAATACGATTTTCGGGAAGCATATCCTGTGCCGCGCTTATTTTTAGAATATGCAGCAACAGAAAAACGAGTATGACTGAAGAAAAGCTCCTCATCACTTAAGTTTGATAATTCAAAAAGTAAAAAACAGGTATCCGGATCCATAAAAAATGTACAGGATGTACAAAGATGTCAAAATAATTGAAAATTCCAAGTCCTGTCACGGAAATCTTCTACAGATGGGAGTGTTAAAAAGTGAGAACCCGTCTTACGCTATTTGTTAGTCCTAAGCCCCGGCAATTGACAACAAATAACCGATAACCCGTAATTTACCCCACTCATGTAAATAATTCCATTATTATTCGGAGCTAATTGTAAATTTGGTATATATATTGTCGTTGTATGTTTTATCGATCTTGTCTGTTTTGTGTGTTGTTGTGCAGTATTGTTTTCGCGAATGATAAAGCGTATCACTATACTGTTGATCTGAGAAATGTAAAAGACGATAAACTGCAGGTAAGTTTGATTCCTCCGCAGATTGAGAAGGCTGATGCACTGTTTCGTTTTCCTGCCATTATTCCCGGAACATATTCCATTTATAATTTCGGACGGTTTATTTCGGAATTTACGGTGCTGGACAATGCGGGTAATGTTATTCAGACCGAACGGGTAGACGTGAACACCTGGAAGATACCCGACCCGGGTAAAATACAAAAGATAATTTACCGCGTTGAAGATTCGTGGGACACCGATAAGAAAGAATCATTTGTTTTTGAACCAGGCGGCACAAACATTCAGCAGGATACCAACTTTGTGATCAATACCCATGGTTTTTTCGGATACTTCGATGGGTACAAACGAAATCCTTTTCAACTGGAATTTATGAAGCCGCTGAATTTTTACGGATCAACGGCCCTTATCGCTGACAAAAGCTCATCCTCGTCTGAGACATATACAGCAGGTGATTACATGCGGCTTGTTGACTCGCCCGTAATGTTTTGTGTTCCCGATACAACTACATTTATTGTTGGAGGCGCTAAGATATTGGTCTCTGTATATTCTCCCAAAAATAAAAATTACGCGAAGGCCATTGAGGCTAACCTGAAAGCCACATTAAACGCGCAAAAGGATTATCTGGGCGGCAAGCTGCCCATCGATAAATACGCTTTTATTATCTACCTTTTCAACCGCAGCTCAGGCGGTTCCGGTTCATACGGCGCGCTCGAGCATTCGTATTCGTCGTTTTATTATATGCCCGACATGGATCCGAAGCTGATCGGGCAAAATATACGTGATTTCGCAGCGCATGAATTTTTTCACATCATAACTCCACTCAGCATTCATTCCGAAGAGATCGGCAATTTTGATTACAATGATCCTAAAGCCTCAAAGCATCTGTGGCTGTACGAAGGCGTGACCGAATATTTCGCGGGACACGTACAGGTGAAACAAGGTTTAACAAAATTGGACGATTACATTGACCTGATCCATGAAAAAATTGAAGGAAAAGCGGCCTACATCGATACACTTCCGTTCACCCGCATGAGTTCAGGTTGTCTGGATATTTATAAGGATCAGTACGATAATGTTTACCAAAAGGGTGCTTTGATAGGACTTTGCCTGGATATAAAACTGCGCGCGCTCTCGGATGGAAAATACAGTTTGCAAAATTTAATGTCCGACCTCTCCAAAACATACGGCATCAACCGGTCGTTCAAAGATGATGAATTGTTTGGTAAAATTGTGAAGCATACATATCCCGAGATTGGCTATTTTCTGAACCGCTATGTGAGCGGCAGCAACCCGCTTCCACTTACTGAGGTATTGAGTCTGGTAGGAATAACCTATAAGGAAACAGGAACAATGCGGGGAATATCACCTTTAGGTGGTATAACTCCATCCTATAATATGGAAACCGGCCGGTTTTATATCAATGAAGCCAGTTATAAGGATATAAATGATTTTGGAAAAAGTATTGGATTGAATATCGGGGATGAAATTTACAAATTCAATGGCAAAAAACTTACACTATTAAGTGTTGAGAAGGTGTGGGGTAAATATTTTACAGAAGTGAAGGAAGGAGATATTCTCAAAATGGTGGTATACAGGGTGGATGATAAAGGAGTAAAGAGAAAATTAAAACTAAAGACAAAAGTGATTGAAACCGATTATATGGTGAAAAATGTGTTGACGGTCAATCCAAATCCTGATGCCGGGCAATTGACTATACGTAAAGCCTGGCTAGGAATAAATTAGTGATGTTGCCGCTGTTTTCAGTTCCGCTCAAGCAGCGGGTGTTGGGTCGTCCGAGCCCCATCTTCGTTAGGACAAGCCCCACGAAGATGGAATGATTTAAATTAGATATGGAATGAACAGGAAAAAACTATACTGGTTTTGTCAATTCGGAGGGTGGCTGTTCTTTGTACTTATCAATACTGTTTTTTTACGGCTTACCAATGTGTTGGACCTGCGCCAGGGGTTTAGTTTACTGCTGCTCTTTATTCTTGGAATTGTTGTAACACATTTTTACCGTTCAGTGATCGTACGCCTGGGTTGGCTTAATGTTACCCCATTTGGCCTGATACCGCGTGTGATTGTTGCTACAGTGGTTATGGCTTCAATTATTTATTTTATACAGTATTTTATTGAAGCGGCCCTGGGTATCACTTCAATTAGTCTTGAAAATTTTGATGCCATAGTTGCCAGTCAGTCTATTTTAAATATTGCCTTTGTATTGTTTTTTTGGTCGCTTATTTATTTCCTGGTGCATTACATTGAGAACTATAAACGATCGGAGATCGAGAATTTGAAATGGCAGGCGGGTATTAATGAGATAGAGTTGAATAAATTAAAATCCCAGCTCAACCCGCATTTTATGTTCAACGCGATGAATAGCATACGGGCGCTGGTTGAAGAGAATCCTGAAAGAGCCAAAGAGTCGATAACGCAGTTGTCGAATATTTTACGAAATACTCTGACAATGGGTCGTAATAAAGTAATACCGTTTGATGATGAATTGAATATTGTAAAAGATTATTTAGGCCTGGAATCAACACGATACGAAGAGCGTTTGAATATTGAATACAGTATTGATCCTCAGAGCAGCGGTTTTTCCGTTCCTCCGTTGATGCTTCAAACCCTTGTTGAAAATGGTATTAAGCATGGTATTTCAAAACTGCAGGGCGGAGGCAGGTTAATTTTTAAAACAGAAGTAAAAGGTGATATTTTATATGTAAACATTATCAATAGCGGACAACTGAACGGGCACGGGGAAAACGGGACGGGTTTTGGCATTAAGAATAGTGTTCAGCGCTTGTCGCTTTTGTATGGTACAAGAGCCTGGCTTAAACTGTTTAACCGGGATGATAAATATGTTGAAACGGAATTGGTAATACCAAAACTATAGAACACCTATCATTATAATTATTATGGTCAGCGCAGATTTAATCATAACAAATCTAATAATCATAAAGATCAGCGTTCCATTTAAATCATAAAGATATGAAAGCAATAATCATTGATGACGAACGTCTCGCACGCCAAGAGCTCAAAAGTATGCTGGCCGCATTTGATGAAATTGAAGTGGTTGCCGAATGCAACAATGCCGATACAGCGCTTAAAGCCATTAAGGAACACAATCCGGATCTGCTGTTTCTCGATATACAAATGCCCGGTAAAAACGGCTTCGACCTGTTGCAGGACATACCCGAGCTACCCAAAGTGGTATTTGTAAGCGCCTACGATGACTATGCCATACGTGCATTCGACGTGAATGCGCTCGACTATTTATTAAAACCCGTACAGCCTCAACGTTTGGCCGAAACCATAAAAAAAATATTAAGTAAAGAACCACAGGAAGCGCAGATAGAGGAGGAGAAAGGCCCAATAACGGTGCTCGATGAGCATGACCAGGTGTTTGTGAAAGACGGGGAACGCTGTTGGTTTGTAAAACTATCGGAGATACGTTTGTTTGAATCCGAAGGAAATTATGTGCGTGTATATTTCGAGAAGAACCGCCCCCTGATATTACGTTCACTCAATTACCTTGATGAACGCCTCAATCAAAAAACATTTTTCCGTGCCAGCCGCAAGCACATCATTAATTTAAAATGGGTGGAAAGTATTGAGAACTGGTTCAATGGAGGCCTTATGGTACAGATAAAAGGAGGGGAGAAGGTGGAGATCTCCCGCAGGCAGGCCGCGAAGTTTAAGGATATGATGAGTCTTTGAAAATAGTGCCGCTAACGCTTATTGCAAATAGGCTGTCAGCTGTTGTTTTTCTTTCGTCTGTCATTTAGTAATTGTCTTATTGTCGCCAAGTGTGAAAATAAAACTAAAGGAACCACACAAGATGGCAACCAGTTAAAAGGAAAATAGAGAACAGCAATATTTGGTTGGTCAAAAGCAAACTTCTGAAATGGAAATGGTGCTGATAGAATAGCATTGGCAACAATGTTTATTAGAAGTCCTAAACAGATGAAATTCCAAATCAATATTACTTTCCTGTCTAATTGGTTTCTTATAAAACCCAAGTAAAAAATAATAGGAGCTGTCAGCCCCGATAAAATATCAAAGTTTCTTCCTTCAAAAGTCATAAGTTCAGGAACAGTCTTATTAACGAACAGCCAAAAGAGAACAATTTCAATGGGTATTCTAATTGTATGCAAAATCGTTAAAGTTTTTGCGTCCAAACTGTCAATGTATTGTCTGCCTTTTGAAGTAGTAAATAGTCCGATGATCAGAAGTATAGGTGGCAAAACTAAAAGAAGAAATCTTGGCGGAATAGTGTCCGTCACGGTGTAAAAACCGGAAAGTCCGATAGCAGTTTGTAATGCCAACCAAGTCAATAAAATTATTAAGGTGGTTTTGGAGTTATTGGTCGCTTTGTAAAAAAGTCCAACTGTCAATATTGTTGTCAGTCCGAAAACTAAGCTAATGTATGTAGGTAAATTTTCCATTGTTTGTGTGTCTTTTTAAAATAACAGCTAACGGTTTCGGGCTTTGCGTTGGTGGCTTTTGAAACCGTAAACTGTCTGCCGGCACCAATTTTATTTGTTGCTCAAATGTTTATACTCGCACTGTTCGCCCACTAATGGAAAAACCCGTGTTAGTGGCTGATTAGTGTCCACCGTCTCCTCCATCATATCCAGTAGAGTCGGCTCCCTCTCCATAATCATGTACTCTATGACTATCATATCCTCCAGAGTCGTGCCCAGAATGTCCGTCATGAGATGAATAACCAGAGCCATGAAAAAGCGAATAAAGTCCCAATGCCCACCAACCCGCATTACCCTCATTAGCTGAACCGTCTGTCCGCTTTTTAAATGCGTATCTTCCAAGAGGCTTGTCAATTGTTTTTAAGAGCATAATCCATAAAAAAGGAACTATCCAAATCATAATGTTATGGAAAAGTCGTTGTTTTTTGTTGTATAAAATGTCAGTCTTATTGAATTTTAAAGCAAATGAAAAAGTATATAAAAAATAAAAAAGTAGAAATAAGTAAAGAAGGAATTCCATGTCGTTTTGCTTAAAGTCTGCTGTCATTTGTTGATACGTTATTAAATAATTTTTTCAAGTCGTGTTTTAGAAATAAATGTGATGTCAAGGTCGGTAAATTGAGTTTATATTGGTCTTTAAGTATTGTAAATAAAACTTCATTGTCTTTTAAGATAAACACCATTGACTTTTTATAGCTTGGATTAAAGTCACCAAGTGATTCGTTTAAAATTATGCAGTCGTTTGATTTTCGGTAAATTTCAAATTGTTGTTTGTCGGCATAGCTTAGCAGTACTTGTTTGTTTTTCTGTCTGTCGAAGGGAGTTGTCAATTTATAAAAGAACTTCTCAGTCGCCTTACGATAAATAACATAAAGTCCTAATAACATTGTCTTAGCCCCCTATAAGACTGGACAAATTAATTAAATTAATTTAGTCACAGTAAAATTAGGGAAAATGACCAAAGAAAAAAGAAAGTTTACCCCGGAAGAGAAGTATAGTATCCTCCAGGAAGCAGAACGAGAAGGT
>JACPDY010000020.1 GCA_016183775.1 Bacteroidota bacterium | reverse complement strand
CTGGGATAATTCCTTCACACTCTCTTTGATGTGTATTGTTTTTGCGAATGACATATTGTTATATTTATAGTTTAGTCCAAATATAATAAAAAAATCTATTCTGCAAATATTGGACTTAATTTTATTTATAATTGGTATAAAAATAAATTTGATCGAAACCCAAGACCGAATGTGTTGTCAAAGCATTTGGCCGAAAAAAAAGAACAGACCTAACAAGATTTCTCTCGTTAAGTCCGCTTTAGTAGACCACTCCCCTGAAAAGTCGAACGAATTTATACAAGATTTTGTGAAGATCATCGAGTTCTCGAAAAAATTGAAATCCATTCCCTGAAATCCCCTTACATATACCACTTTTATACAAGCTCATTCAGGCATATACCGCCTTCATACAGGCTTATTCAGGCTTATTCAGGAGTTTTAAGGTGTGATACCAATAAAATAAAGCTCCGCCCGGAATGTTTTTTAATTTATTGAGTTTGTTGTAGGCGGGATCGGTAAGCATATAGTCGCCAATATTTATATCAGGACTATATTTCAGGAATTTCGATTGATTCGTTTTTATTATTGCTGCCAAGTACGCTGCTTTTGCAGATGCCGTTATAGCATCATCAATACGAAAGGGAGCAGTAAAAATGTATGATTTTATTTCTTCCAGTCCGGCAGCTATTTCAGGGAACTTGGTTTTTCCGGCATCGTCCGAATGAACACCCCTGAATGCAATGATGCGGGCTGTGGAAATAGTATCATCCAGCACACTGGTTATTGTGATTTTCTTTTCCGACCTGTATCCTATTTCCTGACGGGAAACAATGTCAAAAGCTTTTTTAACGATTTCTATATTTTGAATAAGATCAAACAAAGTTCCTATATCGAAAAGTTGTTTGATAATTTCCATTTCTTTCTTACGCCCGTATTGAATGCCAATGGTTTCAGGAGCAAATGCAGTTAGCTTGTCCCCAGTGATAGAATCAATAGTTGGTATTTTTACAAGTGTGGGACTGCCATCTGTTTGCAGCCAGGGAGATTGTATTTTTCCATCAATAATTTCGGGGTAATTATGCTTTTCGTAAAGTATGTCGAGCATAACATCCTTTTCTTTTTGTTCGGCATTAGAATAAAAATGTAAGTGGTAGTGTGCTTTCGGAACACCGGGCTTATAGCTTCTTATATCATCCAACGACCATTTTGTAAAAACACCTTTAGCCGTTATTTCATTGAGAATACCTTCAATTTTTGCACGACTCTCGGTAGTAACAATGTCCACATCAATTGAAAATCGTCTTGGTTCAGGTAATAATAAAAACAGGCAAGTACCACCCTTGAACACAAAATTCAATTTGGCAAGAGAGAGTTGCTCAACGAGCGACAAAGCATAAATAACCTTTTCTATAATGCTGGGATCAGCTTTAGAATGGCTTTCACGCCTTGACTTTATCCACTGGGCGGTATATGATTCTCCTGCTATCATGTAAATAAACCTTCAGGGGTAATGGTATTCTGTTTCATGTATTCGATCAACTCTTTCTTTTTTCCTCTGCGATTTGCATAGTTCAAAAGTACCGAGAAATTTATATCAAATTGTTCGTAAGCTGTTTTAAAAATATTTTCCATCTCTCCCCTGAAAGAACTAAGTTGAATTTTCTCACAAAAAATATCTACCAATATCTTTTCCAGTCTTGGGATTGCAACGTTATTGCTTTTTTGGAGAGGAGATTTGCTAATCAGCGATTTAACGATAATAGTTTCTGTTTCCTGATAAACATACTGACTCATTATTTTTTCATCAGGTTGCAGATAAGTGTTTGAGTATCCATTATCCCTCAGAAAATAAAAAATAGATTCTGCTCCTTCCGGCTCAACTTCCACAAACCAAATAAAACGCCCGGCTTGATGAATCATAAAATCATTCATCCATCGGGTATTCCACACGCATAAATTCAGGTAGGGATATTTCGCTGTTATTTCCCGGTATATTTTTTCAAGCCTCTCTTCTACCGGAGGCAGATAAGTATGTTTCTGCGAAAGAGAATAAATGCCTGTCCTCAAAACACGAATTATATTCTGCTCTTTCAAACGATGCACCCTGATCCCGAACGTACTTTCATTAAGTTCAGGTTCCGATTTTTTGTAAAGATCATACAGCTCCTGACGGCTAAAAAACTTCTTACTGCCGAAGGCTTCTCTTAATGATTTTTCTATGGATAGTTTAGTTTTATACATTTTTATATGGCACAAATATATGTAAAATTTGACAATAAAGTATATTTATTGTCAAATATTTCATAATAATACATGCAGTAACGATATTATATGTGCAACAAGTCCGCTTTTTGTGCGCTCACTTAATAGCTTTCGTTCTTCTTGTGCAAGCTCTGCGTAGATGGAGATAATTATATTGGTAACAAACGTTTCGTTATTTTTTTCATCCAGGCTTTCAAGGCCTACAAAGTTTTTAAATACGATTGAGATTTTTTGTTCGTGAAGCCTGTCGATGGTGTTGCGTATATCTTTCGCTTTCCTTCCAAGTCTGCTTATTTCGGTGACAAGCACTTTTGTAAATTCTTTTCGTTTAGCTGCATGGAGTAGTTCGATCAGATCTGGTCTGTCGGTGTTGGTGTTGGTTTTGCTGCCGGATATTTTACTGGATATAGTACGAACGATTTTGTATTTATGTTTCTTGCAAAAATCGGTGAGTTCAATAAGTTGCCTGCGGGTATCTTGTTTTTCAGAACTCACACGGATCAGTAAACAAACGTTAGTAGTCATTAGTATCGTTCGTTTTTACTGAACCTGTTTTTGTAAATGTAAAACCCACGCAAATACTGGGCAAGATAGATCATTTTTTAGCCACCCTTAATTTTGAACCACGTTTTGGGCTTGTGGTAAAAGCAGATGTAATTGATTGGCTTTATGATCAGGCAAAACTTTAAGAATATTTTTTAGCCAACCGTTGGGTTCGATGCCATTGTGTTTGCAACTGGCAAGCAGACTGTAAATCATTCCTGCACGTTGCGCCGCCTGATGCGATCCGGCAAACAAATAATTTTTCCTTCCCAGTGCCACCGGACGAATCGCATTTTCAACTAAGTTATTGTCGATCTCCAGTTCTCCGTATTGCGTGTAACGGTATAGTTTTTCCCATCGCACCAACGTGTAAGCAATCGCTTTGCCAATTAAACTTTTGGGCGTTACCTGTATAATGTTCACTTTGAGCCATTGCTCCAATTCATTCAGCACAGCCAATGCCTGTTCTTGTCTAAGTACACAACGCTGCTCATGGGTAAAGAATTCTTCTTTTGCTTTGCGCTCAAGCTCATACAGCTGCTGTATTTTTATCAATGCGAACTCTGCTCTTTGTTTGTCGTTATCTTTCGCTTCATCAAACATCCGGCGGGCATGCGCCCAGCAATTGAGTTGAGTAATGTTGTCCTTTTTATCAAAATCATCATAAACGCCATAGCCATCGGTCTGCAAAAATCCGTTGAAGTCTTTGAGGATTTCTGATGGACCACCTCTGTCTCGTCCTTGCTGATAATCAAACAACACCAATCTTTTTTGTGGTGAATGATAAACCCAGTAATACCCTCTGTGCGTTGTCCCTTGCTTTTTATCAGGATCTAAAACCTTGATCGGGGTTTCATCGGCTTGCAGATAATGTTCATTAAGCACCTGCCTTTTTAATTCATCGTACAGTGGTTCTATTAATCTGGCCGTTTGTTGCACCCAATCTGAAAAAGTAGAATCATTTAACTTGATTCCCATTCGCTCGTAACGTTTTAGTTGGCGATACAGTGGCAAGTGGTCTAAATATTTATCGGTGATGATTGTTGCTAAAAAATTTGGTCCAGGGATTCCTTTATCTATCGGGCGTGATGGCAGTTCTCCGATCGCAATCCTTTCCCCGTTTGCTTTGGCATATTTTGAACGAACATATTTGTTTACAAAAAACTCTGCCGGCTTAAGTTCCAGTTCTTCTGTAATTTCTTCACCTATTTTCACCCAACCTGTTACATCTTCTTTGGGTTCTATGATTATTTCAACTCTTGGCAAATGAGCAGGGATAGACATTCTGCCTGTGGAAACAGTTTTATTTTTCTTTGCCTGACGACGCATGTAAGCAATGTTTTGTAATCTTCCGACTTGCTCTAATTTATCTGAGGGTAAATCAAAATCAATAATGATCTGCTCGGGATTTACTGGGGGAACAAAGCGTTCGCTTTTGCTTCCGTAAACAAGTTTCTTAATCTGTGCTAATTGTTCTTTGAGTTGGGTGATGGTAAAATTTTGTTCAATTAATTCGGTGATGAGTTCTTCTTTGGAGCTATTTTTATACGTTTCGATCACCAGTCAAAGATAGGTGATGAACGTACTGATTTCATTGATGTTTCATCACTATTTGTAAACAATATTACGTTGATAACGCATGCGTTTTTTTACTGACGAAAGTCGGATCCCTTCATTGATCAAAAGCATTTGTTGGCTCGTGATTTCTATACTTAATGAATCAGAATTTATATCAGGGATTTCGTAAGTGCCTTTTTCTAATCGTTTATAAAAAATAGCAAAGCCATCTCCTTGCCAGGTTAAAAGTTTGATCAGGTTTTTCCGCTTGTTTAAAAAAATAAATACATCACCGCTTAGTGGGTCTTGCAAAAATTCATTGCGTACCAATCCGCATAGTCCATCAAAGCCGTTTCGCATATCAGTTGCTTTACGGTACAAATGATAGCGGTACGCCGGCGATATGCTCAGCATTTTTTATTTGGTAAGGGATCGTAATTCTGAAAAATTTATCGGTGAGTAGAATTTTAGCTTTATTCCATTGGGGTAAACTAATTCCACAATGAGGCCTGTAGGCGCTTCCTGTTTCTGCTTTACTACTTTTACCGGAACAAAATTATTCGCCAGCTTGGATCGGCTTCCCTGTTTCTTATCCTTTTGTATTTTATTCCAGTAATAAAACTGGTGTTCGGGAAAATTATTTTGTTTGCAAAACTCTGATACACTAAGGCCACTGGATGGCCAACTGGCTATCAGTTCAAGTTTTGCTTGGCGGAATGTAAGTTGTTTTTCGTTCATGTGCATATTGGTTTATGCACAAAAATACTACCTGACTAAAACTCAAACAAGATGTACTTCGTTGGGCGGATACTTCTAATATAGAAATCACTCTTTGCTTTAGGTCAGTAGAACGATCAAGAATAAGTTTCATTTGTCTGCCCAATACCCTTGCAGCAATATGAGGAAGCTCCGCATTGTTCTCAAAAAGATCATTATGATTTTCGTATATAATATCACTTTCAATATCAAAATAATGATCGAGGATCAAACGTACGTCTTCAATATCCTTTTGCCTTTCCTGTGGCCTGTCATCATAAGCGATCAGTTTAAGGATAACAATACCGGGCAAGGAGCAAACTTTAAAGGTATGTTTATCAAATTCAACAGGATGAGTTCCGTTTTCGTAAACTTCCCTAAAGCCATTCACCGCTATTTTAGCGAAGCCCTTGCCTTCAAGCATTACTTTACCTTCCACTTCTATTTCACCAAAGGGTAATAAATCTACCTGCAATCCTTTGGGGCTAAACAGAACAAATTCGTTTTGTGTAGAATCATTGAATCCCTCTTTTTCTTTGAGGTGCTTTTTCAACTTCTCAAAATCTTCTTTTGCCGGAATAAAAACAGCAAAGTCCACATCTTTTGTTCCTGAAGGACGCATACCATTGTGAACAAACCAAGTATCTCTTGCAATAGCACCAACCAGATAGAAGTCAATTTTCAGAGCATTAAATGCTCTTTCAAGAGCCTCGAAAAGCTCTTTTAACCCTTCTTGCCGGAGTTGCTCAATATTTATTTTGAAGGAATCTTTCATAAATTTTTTGTGCCGTTTCAATATTTCTTGGATCACCTGTATTCATAAGGTCAGCATATACCAGCAAAGGCGGCACATGATTAGCCTTGTCTATCTCCTTTAATTCCCAGAACTTTTTATATACTTTAATATTACCCGCCTTATCAGGAACTAATTTATAATTTTTCATCAGATCAGCCCTTGTTTCATTGGTATATAAAGTAAACATGGCGGGTCTTAAATAATTGGTTAATAAATCACCTGCTGGCTCACCTCCCCAATACGTTTCACCATGTTTTAATGGCAGTTTTTTCCAGTTTAAAAAATCTTCCTCTTTAAGAAAGCGGAAAGTATCTACATACAAATGTGGTTTCAACTTCTCTTCGTAAGCTGCCATCCATTTTTCCAATAATTCTTTTTTATTGGTAAGCTTCACTTCTTCTTTATTTATTTTCAGGATGAACCCCATTTCTTTCAATCCGTTCATAATATAGTTGATGTTGCCTAATGCTACATCAGCCTTTTCAGCAAGATCACGGTAGGGTAGGTTGATAAAATTTTCTTCTAATAAAAAAAGGAAAATCACTTTAGCGCCTGTTTTTGTAAAAGCACGATTTACTTTTTCGCCTTGTGTGGTTAATGCTTTATTGCCTTCCAACCATACAAACTGTTCATCAGCGTTCAGATAAATATTTCCGTTGGTTTCGAGGTAGGCGATTTTTTGTTTTCGGAGTTCTTCTTTAATTTTTGGAAATATTTTTTCTGCCACTAACATAAGCGGATCCCACTTTTTTACATGCTCCATTATAATAGGGAGGTGGTGGTTTCGGAATTCTTTTTTTACCTCCAGGTTAAAGACCGGATGTTTGTTTCCAATAACGAACTCCAATTTTCCATCCAATTCTTTTATCCCATTTCCCTTCCATTTACCACGTAAGCCGGTGGCATTAAAAAGGTTTTCAAGTGCGATATTTATCAAATTAGCCTCTTTCATGTTCATTTTATAATAATGTTCACAAAACGTGAACGAACAAATATAGTGAACATTATTTAATTGAGCAAATTTTAATGAGATTTACCAAACTTCGGCAATTACCTTCCTTTTTTGCCAAAGTTTGGTGATATTCTATCCGGTCCTTATTCATTCTCCGGTCATACCGATTTATTCCAGCCTTATTCCATAAAAAAGTGGGCTTATACTGTAGTTATACCATAAAAAAACACAGTCATTCCACAGTTATACAGTAGAAAAGTAGGGTTATACTACCATTATACAGGCTTATACTGATCTTATCGAACTAAATATTTTCCATTACCGAGTGGACAAATTGCACTTGAACTATAATGATGAACGAAATATTAGAAAAAATAAAGTCGAACTTTAATGAGAAGATAAAGGTTGAAGAAAAAAGACCTGGCATCTATCAGTTATATCTGCCCATTTACCATGAGGATGGAGATATGATAGATGTTTTTGTCGTTCCTAAATCAAATGGTGGGTATGAATTGTGCGATTTTGGACAAACTCTTATGAGACTTTCTTATTCTTATGATACATTGCCCAAGAAAGATCGAACGAGGCTTACCAATACTTGTGATAAACAATTTACCTCGCTTCAAGATTTTAAAAATGATGCAAAAGTATTTCTCCAACGGGAAAGAAAAGAGTAAAGGCAGCTCTTATTTAAAGCCTTTTAGAAGCTCATCCAAATCTATTTCCAATCTTTCACATACTTTCTTGAGATAATACAGTGAAGGATTGAATTGTCCCTTCTCCAGTTTAGAAATGTTTTGCTTATCCATAAAGCAACGCCTAGCGAGTTCTGCACCAGTAAGTCCTTTTTTAACTCGGAGAGATTTAACATGCTTTCAATGATTCATGAGGCCTGTAATTGCTTTCTGTAATATTTGTTTAGTCTCAACATCTACTTTAGGAGGCACTAAGGACAAATTATTGTATGGTTTGGTAAAATCCGTCATCTTATTGGCTTTTATGATATGTCGAAAAAATGCGAAAATTGGCACACATATTTACAATGTGTCGTTTGGGAGTACATAATAATTTCAGGCTAATACAATCCATTCCATAGCCAAAGTGTCATGCAACACCTTGACTTGCCCGATTTGATAGACAGCAATTACTTTCCTTTCTTCGCTTCCTCAATCAGTTTCTCATTCATTTTAACATACTCATCACTCTTTGCTTCTTTTGCCAGGGCCATTGATTGTTCGGCGGTTGCAATGGCGCCTTTGTAGTCTTTCAGTTTTACCTGAATCTTGGCTTTGAGGTGCACAACATAATACGCTTTAGGGTTTTGTTCAATGGCTTTGTTGCTCCATTCAAGGGCTTTGTTCAGGTCTTTTCCGTTATCATAATAATAGCCGGCGGCCGAGAAATAGGGGCGTGTGTCTGCTGCCAATGCTGTTTCAATGTTTTTCATTATCACGCTGTCAATCGCAGCTGTTACATTAAAGGCGATTCTCGTTTTTTCCCAGGTAAGTTCAATGTTGACGCTTGTAGTTGTAATATCTGTTACATTGATCGTGAATGTTTCGATTTTGTCGATAAGTGGTGTGGGCTTTACTTTAAAGCGAACCAGGTCTTCTTCCTGTTTGTAATTAGCTGTCCCTGCCTGTTTAGCGTTTTTGTTTACAATAATGGTCCATTCAGTTTGGCCGGGAATAGTAAAAAGTGAATAGGTTCCTGCAGGTACATCATTGCCTTCCACTTTTACTTTATCGCTGAAAGTAAGTTTTGTACAGGCGTTGGCACCGGTCCTCCAGATCTTATCGAAAGGAACTACCTCGCCGTACACCACACGTCCCCTCGCGCTCGGGCGTGAATATTCGATCCCGATCTCGCCCAATGCGAAATTTTGTTTTAATGTTTGAGTTGGACTAAGCACAGGTGTTTTTAATTGTTGCGCGCTCATTGAAAAGGAAACGAATGTGAATGCGGCTAAAGCAATTGTTTTAAGGTTGGTGATTTTCATAGGTATTTATTTTTAGATGAAAAGTTTTCAATGAATTGAACAGGTGACAAAAATAGTATTATTTACGGCACAGGAACTGCTTTAGATTTTATTTATGCTACCCTTATACTTTAAGCGGCCACTGAACCCGGGTTTAATTTTACCCTTGCAATAATTATTTCGCAAGGAGAGCTTGTATTCAACTCAATTTGTTCAGCTGTTTCGGTCGTAAACAGTGCAAAGTCGCCCTCATTCATAATTAAATTGTCGTGTTCTGCTTTTACGTTCATAGAGCCGGCGAACAAATAAATACCGGTGTAGTTAAAATTTTTATCAGGCAAAATGCTTTTTGAACCGGTAGAAGGCAATTGATGTGATTCAATATGCCCTGTTGTTTTCCCCCTGGTCATTAAGTTAAAATCGGTCACCTTGCCTTTCGCTTTGGTTGGCCATTCTCCGTCAAATACATCAATATCAAACCTGTTGAGTTGTTTTTGGTAGCGGTCGGTGTGATCAATGTCAAGTACACTTTTCAGTATCATTAGATGCCTTGTAACACCAGGCATAAAGGTAAAAGTTGATTCGGGCACTTCGACTGTGGCGTAACTGATGCGGAAATCAAAATTAAATTTTGTGTACTCAGCGCTTTCGGGAAAAATAAAAAGTTGTGTGGTGGTTCCGCCGGCCCAGGTTGCGGTTTTTAATTGCGTTTTTTTAATATGAAGTAATTTTGACATTACTGAACGAATTACCGGTTTAGCAATACTTATTTAGCCGGTTCAGTAATCTCCTTGTTAAGTTGATAAGGTATGCGATAGCACAGGAACAATTCATGCGATCCGCTGCTGAACTGACCAATAGAACCAAAATTGTAGTCGTACGAATAACCAAATGAAAAATTATTTTTAGTGACGCCCACAAATACAATGGCTGATTCATTGAACTCTGAGGAGCCGGAGAATCTGTAGGATAAGCCGCCCCAGAATAATTTGTTGTAAGTCGCTTTTATATTTACATCAAACTGGACCGGAGCTCCGCTTTCAATGAATTTTACAAGTAATGATGGGGTAAGGATGTATTTTTCGCCTATGGCGCGATCAATACCTGCTTGCAGCAGGTAATGCCTTTTTAATTGTTCCTTAAACAGGTCATCACCACTTCTGAGTTTGTTGCCGGCAACCTGCAAAACAGAAAGTCCGACATAATAGTTCGTGCTGTACAAATAGAAACCGGTATTCAGATCGGCAGTGATCGTTTTGCTGCTCATGCGGTTAAACGTATTGTCATTTTGTTCGTCAAGTGATATTTTATTTTTGTTCACCGAATGTTGTATGATTATCGGAGCCAAACCAAATGAAAAATTTATTTTTTCCGTAAATTTTACTCTATATGAATAAGAGAACTGCGCCGACATCATCCCTGTTGGACCAGCGGTGTGATTAATGAGTGCCAGTCCTACTCCGGCTTTTCCATTCACTCCTCCATGTACGCTGGCCAGTTGTGTGGTCGGGGCGTTATTAAAATTGATCCATTGGCTGCGGTGTGAAACGGATACCGGGACAAAATTTTTTGTGCCGGCTATAGCGGGATTCAGTATGAAATCATTCTGAAGATACATACTGAACCCGGGAAGTTCCTGAGCGCTGACGGCGGCACAGATGAAGATTGATAATGTGACAATTAAATTTCGCATCTGAAAATATTTTTTTATGTCCTGAATGATAATTTTTATAATAAGTAAAACTTTTTGGTGGACTTTAATATTTCGGCTTTTTTGCAGCATTTGGGTTTTAGCCACGAAATCACGAAAGCTCCAAACCGGCGCGGCCTGAGGTATTATGAAATTTTTTTTGGAAGGTGTCATGTTGATGTTATCCGTGTTGTTACCTGATTATAGTTACCGGGCCCGTGCGTTTAGGGCTGCCATTGCCAAGATCCAGCACAAAATAATAGGTGCCCGCTTCAACCTGCTGCCCGTTATATTTCCCGTCCCAGGCAGTGGTGTACCCGTTTGAGCTGAATATCAGTGAGCCCCACTGGTTGAAAACCTCCACCTTACAATTCTTAAATTCACTCAATGCACGTATGTTCCAAAGATCATTTACCCCATCTCCATCCGGGGAAAAGCCCGATGGAATATTCAGGCACGCCGGATCTTCAATTTTTACATCAACTTTTGTGCTGTCGGTGGCGGTATTACCATACCGGTCGGTAATGGTAACCTTATACGATCCTTCTTCAAGATCATTTATACTTGCAGTATTTTCCCCCGTACTCCAGCTATAGGTATGCGGTGAACGACCACCTGTAACAGTAGCAACAGCAGATCCCTGCTTTGCAGTGGGGCATGTATTGTTGCTTTGAACAGCGATATTCATAGTAGTTAATATACTATCCTTATACAAAACACCGGTAACGGTAAAGCCGTTGCCTATTATTGATCCGGTGGCATCAATTTCAAGTACAGGCAACTTACTTCCCTTGGCCCACCATTTATATTCGTAGCGGGGAGGTTGAGGTAAATTAAAACCAAAGCCAAGTGTATCAAGGAATATTGAGTCAGTTATGTTGATGACAGTTTTAACCCGAATAGTATTGAATGTGCCATAGGGTGTGGTAAGTTGTCCCCAGCCATCAACTGTATTAACACGTTTTTGCCTTTTTCGAAAATAACCAACACCCGCGACAGGATAGGAGAAGCCGGATAATGAAGAATCCGTATTGCCATAATTCATGGGAAATTTATAAACCACATCAGCAGGTGTAATAGGCATTGGTATAGCAATACCTGTGGTGGTTATCCCATGGAAAGGAATAGTTAATTGTGAGGTTTGTTTTTTGTAAAACTTATAAGCATTGGTAGGGACGGAGCCTAATAAAATAAAAGGGATCGGATCGGGGTTAGGATCGGGCCTGGCGTAAGTGGAAAGAAAGCCGACAAAGGGATAGCCGGTACTTGCCGGAACGAGCATCTTTTCTACGCGCTGTGAATCGGGAATAAGAAAGTCGTAGTTCCAGGTATAATTCGGGCCGGTCAGGGTTTCATCGAAATTTATAAGTGATTGTTGAACGCTCAGTCGTATGGTATCATTTACGGTTACCATGTCGGTATCTGTAATTGTAATTTGCGCTTCGAGAAGCGGGGCGGCGATAAGTAAAAATAAAAAGAACAGAGATCGGATGAAATTCATTCGTAGGGTTTTAATGATTCAGCTATTCACTGTAATAATTGAAAAAATATTTACGTTAATTTCATTTAAATCTAAGGAAAATATCAGAGGCTTTTTATGTTTTGTCGAAATAATTCTCATGAGAGATTCGAATGGATCCGGGAGGGTATAAGCGGTAAATATGGGGTTTCAAACGGAATTACAGGGCTGTGTAATTCACCGTTGGGGACGAAATTCTCGTTTCCGGATCCTGGATCTCCAGCATAACCGCATATATCGACAGGCTTAACAGTGAAGCGAAAAAACACCAAACAGAAACAAAATAGTTTTCATAAAATAGTTCCGTGATAGCTGCAGAAATTATGATCGTTACTCCGAGCATCCACATCCTTTTTATATGCGAGAAGAAGGATGGCGCAATTATGGAAATAATATAAAACACTGCAACTATGTTCTGGAGAACAGGCGGATAATTTCTTATGTATAACACATGGTGTCCGGTTATTCGTGCCTGAACAGAATAAGTTAAAAGGCAGTATCCAAGATACAAGGATACAACTGCGCCCAATCCTGCCAATATTTTTTGGATATTTTTACGCGTACCCTTCTTTTCAAGGAGTAATATGGACAATGGAACGTAAAGAGGCCATATCACCTGCGCGAAGAAGAAGAAAATAATTGTTAAAGCATGTGAAGTGGCACTTTTGGCCGGATCGGGCAATGATAACCACAAAAAACCTTCTGTTATTTGTTGCACGGCAAATATTAATGGAATAACTGCGAAAGGAATTTGTGATTTATGTTGTACTTTTCTGATGGCGGCAACGCCTATTGCCGATAAAACAATACTTGCCCCGAAACTCGCATTTGCCGAAAAGCACATAGGTTTAAATTAAATGATAATAGAGTTTATACCTAATAAGGATTTTTGGTGGGCTTTTGTGTTTTGGTGCTTTTGTGGCGAAAATCCATTTGCCACAAAAGCACGAAAGCTCAAAATGTTCACCAAATTTTTTTCTGAAAATTCCATATAATATTCTTATTCGGTATAATATCTAATAACTATATGGAATGAACCGCTTTACATGCGGTGAAGGCAAACTCAAACTCCTTCATGTCAAAGGTGGACAATTTAAATGGACATGTGTTACACAATTTTGGCTATAAGTTACTTTGTTCACATGTTTTTTAATTGAAATTTGCGGCACTATAAATTTGGACTAATATCTTCTATTCTTAACTCCCTGTATTCTCCCGGCTTTAACCCGTCCAGTGTTACAGATGAGATACGAATTCGTTTCAGTGAGTTCACTTCCAATCCCAATGTATGGCACATTCTGCGGATCTGCCTGTTAAGGCCCTGCGTTAGTATGATCCGGAAAGAATGAGAATCGATTCGTGTTACAACATCGCTGAGCGCTTTATTCACCGTCACTTCGTATTCTTTTTTCTTTCGGTTTTCAGAGAGAGCGATTTGCTGGTATAAATCTCCGTCGTTGGTGATGAGTAATAATCCTTCCGATTGTTTATCCAACCGTCCTACCGGGTAAAAATGACCCGGAAAAGGAATGAGCTCGCGCAGGTTGTTTGCAATAGCGGGGTTCAGGGTACATTCAATACCGCGGGGTTTATAGAAGGCGTAATATCTGTAAACAACGGCTTCGCGTAATAGTTTTCCATCCTGTTCCACAGCATCTGTTTCCAGCAGGTATTCTTTTTGTACAGCTTTCCGTCCGTTTACCTGAACCCGGTTGTTTTCAATATATGAGCTTGCTTCATCTTTTGAAACGCGGCAAAGTTTAACGAGGAGATCGTTGACCTTCATAGTGTAAAATTCCGTATTTAATAGGAGAATGCATGGGATTTTCTTAAAAAATAGTCATGCTCTTACTTTTCTTTATTAAACCGGCCTGTTGCAAGGGTCCTTTGTTTTGTGGTACATTTATAGGGTATGATTAGGACTGTTCGTTTTAAACAAAAAGTATATGAGCACTGCGTTCACTTGTTGAACGGTAAGATACATGCGCTGAGGACCATACTTCACGAGTTGGGTGAAAGCTCAAAGAACGATACCAAAAGTTCGGCTGGTGATAAGCACGAAACAGGGCGTGCGATGATACAGATAGAGCAGGAGACCATTGGCAAGCAATTAAAGGAAGTGTTGGAGCAAAAAATCTTACTTGAAAAAATTGATCCCTGTTTTAATTCTTCACTGGTAGTAAAGGGCAGTATGGTAAAAACAAATAAGGGCTACCTGTTTTTAAGTATTGCGTTCGGAAAAATTTCTGTTGAAGGAAAGGTAGTAATGGCGATCTCTCCGTTATCTCCGCTCGGAGTTAAATTGATGGGGTTACGAATAAAGGATTCAGTCGAAATTAAGGGGACAAATTATCTGATCGAAGCAGTTTCTTAAGAAAAAACAAGTTGGCTATTCATGCTTTATTGTTTGTCACCTGATTTTGCTCAATTTTAAATTGCATTAAGGACGCAATGTTTTTTGCTCTTGAAATGGCCTCTCTGGCATTTTCACCGCTAAAATTTTCGTGAACTGTATCTTCCCAAAGCAGAAGCCATTTATCAAAATGCTCTTTTTTGAGCATGATCTTTTTGTCCAGTTCAATATGTTTTATCATTGGGTTCCCAGAATACGTATTTTTTCCTAACAGTACCGAACCCCAGAATGAATTCATTATCGGGATGTGTTTTTCCCACGACAAGGCCACTATATTCGTGAAAATAAATCCTATGGTCGGGTCGGCAATGACTTTTTTGTAAAATGAGTCGATGAGCAGTTTAATGTCGGCTTCTGTTGATATGTCGTGTTTGTTCATTTCCGAAATTACTATTTGCAAGAGAGTAGCAGTTGAACTGGTAGAATGAAATTACATATAAAAACAAAAGTAACCTATGGTCCTACGTTTTTGCCAAAGGATTCACTATGGATCGATTTAATTCAGGTGTGAATTTTTATAATTTTCAGGATTTCTTTATTACATTTAGATAATACAATTTTATTTAAATCCATCAGCAAATGAAGAAGCGATTTTATGTTCTGGCTATGATCAGTTTTATAGCTATGATAATAGTAACAGGTTGCCACACTTCGAAAGCCGGCAAAACAGGACAACACAAGGGCCATACCTGGGATAATTTTAAGTGAATGTATTAATTTAAAAAGTCTGCGACAGTTCTTCGTGCAATAATCAATTCATTCATAGCGTTACCGTATTTACGGTAAATGCAATGAACAAAAACATTGAAATATTTCTGGGTGTTTCCTTTTTCCTTATTTGTCTAGAAGCTGGTGGGATTGGTCTGCGCGAAGCTATAAAACAAAAAAGTATAAAATTTGAAGTCCGCTGGCGAACCATGGATGAATTGATCTGAGTGCCGGAACTTTTTATGTAAATGTTTATTTCCCAAATGGCTTTCTCACTTAAAAGTAATTCAGCTTGGTCAGGTAGATCTCCTGATTTCATATAAGCTTTCTGACGGTTTAACCAATTCACTATTTTACTAACTTAGATGTTATAGAATTTTTTAAAAATTTACGACCATGAAAAAATACGTAGCATTCTGTTTTATAAGTGTATTTGTTGGCACCTGTTTTGCGCAAAAAATAAAGATCACTGAATCTGTTGAGCGTATCGGCGAACCCGGTGCGAAGAACAATGTGTTGGCGGTTATCATCAGTGAAGCCACCCCCGAAGAAATTGAAAGCGACTGGAAGGCGTTAACGAAATCGTATAAAGCGAAAGTCTCAACCATGGAGGATGTTATATTCTCGGATAATGCGGTCATTAAATCGATCAGCAATAATACGATTGATATGTATGCGCGTTCTGAAAAAATAAAGGAGGGCGAGACCCGTTTTATAATTGGGTTTAACTTGGGCGGCGCGTATCTCAGTTCCATCCTGCATCCTGAGCAATTCAGGGAAATAAAGCAGATCGTTAATGATTTTGCAGTAAAAACCACCAGGGATGCTATCGCTAATAAGTTAAAAGCCGCGCAAAAAGTGCTGGATAAACTTAGCGATGAGCAAAAGAACCTGGTGAAAAAGAATGAAACCCTGAATAAGGATGTTGAGACCAACAAGCAAAAAATAGAAGAGCTCAAAGAAAAGATCAAAAGAGAGGAAGAAGAACTTGTGATCAATAAAACGGACCACGAGAATAAAACTAAGGAAGTTGATGCTCAAAGAAAAGTTGTTGAATCATTGCAGGCCAGACAACTGGCTGTGCAGTAGGGAATAATAATTTTCTCTTTATATTTCAGAATTACTGTTCAGTACGTAAATCCTTTGTTGCAGAGCTAAATAAGCTTATCTCCGGTAGTTTGGAAAACCCATCGGGATCTTTCTGAGAGCAAAACGCTATCTTTGTAAACCTTGTACGATTATGCAGCAGTTGTTAGAGCTATTAAGTAAACCCTGGTCCTGGTATGTATCAGGGCCTGTGATTGGTTTGTGCGTTCCGCTATTATTGATCCTCGGAAATAAACCGCTTGGAGTTTCATCCAGCTTAAAGCAGTTTTGCGCCATGTGTTTTCCCGCCAATATTGAGTTTTTCAAATTTGACTGGAAGGCCGGAATATGGAAAGTGTATTTTATTGTCGGTCTTTTCATCGGTGGTTTTATAGGAGGTTTTATTCTGAATGATCCGAACCTGCCTGTTCTGTCTTCATCAACAATTAACGACATTAACGCAATGGGCGTGTCCCATCAGCAGGGCATTCTTCCTGCTGAGATATTCAGTTGGGATGCTTTATTCAGCTGGAGAAATCTGCTCATCGTTGCCGGCGGATCTTTTCTTGTCGGCTTTGGGACCCGCTATGCTAATGGATGTACCAGCGGTCATGGTATTTACGGACTCGCTACTTTTCAGCTGCCATCACTTATTGCGGTAATTACATTTTTCGCTTTTGGGATATTATCGGCCAATTTTTTGTTGCCCCTTATTTTAAAATAGAAGTATGAGAAATTTCCTATATATGGTAACCGGTATAGTATTTGGTGTGGCGCTTTATAAAGGAGAAGCCGTATCCTGGTTCAGGATGCAGGAAATGTTCCGCTTCCAGGGTTTTCAGATATTCGGTTTTTTTATGACAGCGGTGCCTGTAGCGACCATTTCGGTTTTGTTGTTGAAAAAATTTAAAGTAAAAAGTATGGATGGAGAATTAATTCAAACCTCTCCGAAAAAATTTACGAAGGGCACTGTTATTGGTTCTGCGCTTTTTGGCATTGGCTGGGGACTCACAGGAACATGTCCCGCACCTATTTATATTCAGATCGGCGGAGGGGCCTTGGTTGCAATTGTATCATTATTCTTCGCCCTTGCCGGAACATGGGTTTACGGTTATTTTCAGAAAAGACTTCCTCATTAATTACTTGTATAGCCGGTTCATTGGTCTCATTCGTTAGTTGAAACTATGCACTTTCAGTGCAAGACTTTCAGTTTCTTAAAGCATTATTTTCTCTGTGGCTCTCTGTGACTACTCCTTTTTCTCTGTGTAATTTTTTTGTTACACAGGGTTTCACACCTGTGTGCCAAAACACTTCGGTGTGCAGGTACAGAGGTGACACAGAGAACCACTAAGTATTTTTTATTTAGTATTGCGGAAAGAATTTTTGTTTTTTCTGTACCACAACCTATGGACTTTCAGTCCATAGTGGTTTAGTTCAGACTGATATGCGCATGTTTTATTATATTAGTTGCAGCAAACAGTTGAAATTGAATAAGCGTATTTGAAATTCTACAGATATTCATGCATGGTTATATGTTAAGAAGGACATGTAAAAAAATATTTTTGACCGGACTTATCGCATCCCTGTTATGCTTTTATGTGGTCAGTGCGGAAGCAAATGTTTTATCAGATCACGCCAACCGAATGATTAAAGATGGCGTTGAAGATAGCAGTGGAAATGGTCTATCGACAAGTTATGCCATCAAATCGGGCAAGAAAAAAAAGAAAAAGAAGAAAAAAAAGAAGAAGAAAAAAGGCAAGAAAAAGAAGTCGAAAAAAAAGGCGTACCACAAAACACCTAAGAACAAGCAAAAGAATCTGAGGCAAGCCCGGTAATTGTATTTGTGCCAGATGTCATGGCGCGATCTATCGGATATCCGGAATATTATTCAATGATAATTTTCCGTGTATGCGTCTGCTCACCTGAACCGATTCTAATCATGTAAATTCCGGTATCCCAGCCCGAAGTGTTAACTTCTGTTTTTTCCTTATTCATGCCGCTTTCCATCAAAATATTGTATACCCGTTGACCGGTTGAACTGAATACATCAAGCTGAACAGGTTCGGCAAAACTTTGTTTAAGTTCAATGAATAATTGTATACCATTTCTTTTACACCGGTCGGATAATTTTCAAACGCGAAAGAAATGTAGGAAGGTTTTGTGTTGTAGAAATAGACAGTGTTCGTCGCGATCAATGTATCTCCTGCGACATACATTTTGTTACCGTTATTCAGGTTGGAGTCGAAACGCGGATAGTTGGAAGAAGTAATATCAATGCATATCCTGTGTCCCGCCAGGAAAGTAATGGCAGTGGATGGAAGGTCGATCTGAACCTGGTATGTTTGTCCGGGAACAATGCGGGAAGTATCGGCTGCCGTAAATCCTTTTCTGAAACGCATCCTTTGTATTCCATCCGCTACCAGCATTGATCTTCCGTCGGGATAAACATCCGTTAAACGGATCGAAAAATCAGTGTCGAAGCGATCGGACGAAACGGAAAATACCGCTTTGGTTGTTCCTTTGAGTTTTACATTTTGAGTTAAGACCGGTGTGCTGAAGATCAGTATATCGTTCCTGCTTTCTACCGTATCTTTTTGGTTGTAGGGGCCTTGTTTTAATCCCTGTTTCAGCGTGGTGCCGCCATACGTAGGTGATGGGTCGCGCGGATCGTATATTATTACTGAGCTGTCTTTCGCTGCCGTTGGTACTGCCGGGTCAAGCAAGCCGTTTTTATGCAGGTATAATTTCACATCGGGTAAAGCAGCAGGTGGCCAGGTTGTGGAGGCATTCCAGTTGTCCTCGCCAAGCTGAAAGTAGCGCATTACAGGTTCGTTGTCCCAGTTGTTATTCACGCCTCTTAAATAATGATCAAAAAAACGCAGGGCCAGCGAATCGCTCCAGCCCGCTGCGCCGGGGTAGGAGAGCTCACCCTGGTTGCCCGATCCTACATAAGTGGCGCCAAACCCGCCATGTGCCCAGGGTCCCATCATCAGCTTGTGTTTGGCTCTTACGACTGCAGGTGAATTGGCTTTCAGGCTGTCGAACAATTGCAGCATCACTGATATGTTGTGATCGTACCAGCCCCCGATCATAAATACAGGAATATTGATCGATTCAGGATACATATTTGCGTTCTCTGCGAATTGCCAGGTAAGGTTATACACAGGATTTGCCAATAGAGTTGTCGACATTCCGTAACCCAGCGCGTCCAATTGCTCAACATATTCGGTACGGTATACTCCGCCCGGAAAATATTCATCATAATTAAATTGCGAACCCGCAACCAGAGGAACTGCGCATACAAGGTTGGCCGGTTTTTCTTTAGCGGTTTGGTATTGTATCTTGCCCAAAGCTGATGGTCCCCATGTGCCTACCTTGCCATCACTCCAGGGTTGAGCTGCTATCCATTGCACCACATCGTACCCGTCTTTTCCCCGGTCGGGTGAGGCTACACAGGCCGAAGTGGAACCATAAAAGCAGCGCCAGTCAACAATAACAAAGGCATATTTACTGGTGTTTAGTTTCAGTCCTGTGCCCAGTGGCAAGCCCAGGCGATAAAAAATGCGGTTATAGGGTGTCTGGATCAGGATCACCGGGTATTTATTTACAGTATCCGGGCGGTAAATGTCGGCCGCAAGTGTTTTTCCATCGCGCATCGGGATATTTACAATTTTAGGACTGAGGGGTTGAGAATAAGAATTGAGCACTAGGATTGTGCCGATAAAAAAAAGAATGGATTTTGGATTCATATAAAGTAAATATGATCTTTGACTTTTAAAAAGAGCGAAGGTTTAAACTAAGTTAAATAAATTCAGGTCCGATCGGACACACGGCATTTATTTTCATATATCTTCGTTTGCCGGGGCCTATAGTGGTGATATTTACTAAATTCTGAAGAATGGTAATCTTTAACGATTGAATTATGGCTAAAATAGTTACTTATAATGTGAACGGTATCCGTTCAGCGATCAGCAAAGGCTGGATCGATTGGCTGCAAGCCACCGGCCCCGATGTTGTTTGCCTGCAGGAAATAAAAGCTAATCCCGATCAGATCGATCCTTCTCCAATCCAAAAATTAGGATACGAAATGTATTGGTATCCTGCGCAAAAAAAGGGATACAGCGGTGTCGCCGTTTTTTCTAAAATAAAACCCGATCATGTGGAGTATGGCTGCGGTATAAAAAAATACGATGATGAAGGCCGTGTATTGAGACTTGATTTTAAAGATGTGTCGGTGATGAGTGTATATATGCCTTCCGGCTCAAGCGGTGAGGAGCGGCAGGCCTTTAAAATGATATGGCTGGACGATTTTCAAAAATACATTGACAGCCTGAAAAAGAAACGGTCTAAACTTATCATTTGCGGCGATTATAATATATGTCACAGGCCTATTGATATTCATAACCCGGTAAGTAACGCTAACTCCTCGGGTTTTTTGCCCGAAGAGCGGGAGTGGATCGATAATTTCATGAAAACAGGTTTTATCGACACTTTCCGGCATTTTAATAAAGAGCCTCATAATTATACATGGTGGAGTTTTAGGGCCAATTCCAGAGCCAAAAACCTGGGTTGGCGCATTGATTACAACCTGATCAGCCATACACTTGAGAATAAGCTTAAACGTGCCGCCATACTCCCCGAGGCTAAACATTCAGACCATTGTCCGGTTTTACTTGAAATCGATTTTTAAACAGCTTCTCTTTGATAAGTAGTTAAAAAACTGATGTTTATATGGTTTAAATAAATATATTTGTAGGTTGTAAAAAACGGGCAAATAAGTAAGTTTGAAATAACCATATTTATTTTACTTTATGGTGTATTTCATTGACCTTTAAAAACGCACAAAATATATGCAAATGCAGAAGGCGATCTTTTCAATATTAGCAGCAACTTTACTTTGGTCGTGTGGGGGTAATAGGGACAGTGAAGGAGGCATACGTGAAGCTAAGGGAGGAGTATACTATGGTGGAATTTTTAAGTCGAATGAGATAGAAGATTTTAAAAGTCTTTATCCCCTTAATGTTACTGAAATTGTAAGTATACACATCGCTGCGAATGCATACGAGGGTCTTGTAAAACTATCGCAAACAGATCTTTCAATTACCAATTGCCTGGCTGAAAAGGTAGATAAGACCAAAGATGCCCAGACATGGACTTTTTATATACGTAAAGATGTTAAGTTCCAGGACGATCCTTGTTTTCCGGATGGAAAGGGGCGCGAAATAACAGCTGCCGATTTCAAATATTGTTTCGACAGACTTTGTGAAGCCAGCCCCGAGAATCACCAGTTCGGAGTAACATTCAGCGGCAGGGTAGAGGGTGCGGATGAATACTATCAGTCTACTGTTGACAAAAAGCCTTTAGCCACCGGAGTTTCAGGCGTTAAAGTGATCGATGACCATACCTTGCAAATAAGTTTGAAATTTCCTTTCGCCGGTTTTTTAAATATTTTAACCATGCCGGGCTGCTGGTTGTATCCGCAGGAAGCTGTTGCGAAATATGGCAGTGACATGCGTGTAACCTGTGTCGGGACCGGACCTTTCCAGGTAAGAAATGTAAAGGAAGGTGATGCGGTGGTGATGGAGCGCAATAAAAACTATTGGGATGTGGATGAATTCGGTAATCAATTGCCTTACCTGGATGGTTTGAAGTACAGCTTCATCAAGGACAAAAAATCCGAATTGTATGAATTCAAAAAAGGCAATCTCGATATGACCTTCCGTTTGCCAATTGAAATGATACCTGATATTTTAGATGAGTTTAATCATGCCAAAGAAGGCAATGCACGTTTTGATATGATGGTTGTTCCGGCCATGGGCGTTGATTATTATGGCTTTCAGCATCAAAGCGATATTTTTAAGAAAAGAGAAGTGCGCCTGGCATTCAATTATGCCATTGACCGTGAGAAGCTTGTTACATACACGCTCCAGGGCGATGGTATTCCGGCTACTTATGGTATCATTCCTCCCTCATTTAAGGAATACGATAATAAAGCATTGAAAGGTTTTTCGTTTAAGCCCGATACCGCCCGTCATTTTCTGGCTATGGCCGGTTATCCGAGTGGCAAAGATTTTCCAAAGCTGACACTGCAGATCAACAGCGGAGGAGAGCGTAATGTGCAGGTAGCTGAGGTTGTTCAGAAAATGCTGAAAGAAAATCTGAATATAGACGTTGATATCAATGTAATGCCAATGGCCGAGCATATGGAGAATTATGAAACCGGCAAGGCTTTATTCTGGAGAACAGGCTGGATAGCGGATTATCCGGATCCTGAAACATTCCTTACTATTTTGTATGGTAAAAATGTTCCTGAGAAAACAACCGATCGTTCTTATGTGAACCCCGTTCGTTATAAAAGCGCGAAGTTCGATTCCTTATTTGAGTTGGCTTTGCGTGAAGTTGACAATAAAAAACGTTTCGATCTGTACCGCCAGGCTGACCAGGTTGCGATGGACGACGGAGCGGTGATGCCTATTTTCTACCAGGAAAACTATCGTCTTGTACAGCTATGGGTGAAGAATTGCGATGCTAACGGCATGGACTATCGTGATATGGCGAAGGTTTACTTTATTCCTAAGGAAGAGGTAAAGAAAAAACAGTAGATATATTTTAGATATGCTCTGAACGGCCTGTTCGCTTTTGCGGATAGGCCGTTTTGATTATTCCCATTAAACCACCGCCAATGGCGGTGGTTAAGGTTAAAAGCGAAGCTAGTATATTTGTAATGTGGCAAAGAGTCGTTATAGAAAGTTATCTCATAGTTTCTACTATTGTGTATATCATATAGTATGGACACCGA